>NZ_JAUBRN010000103.1:0-13202 GCF_036701875.1 Microcoleus sp. MON1_C5
CTACCGTTTTTTCAGAGGGGTCTAAGGGCTATGTCCTTTATTTTATCAATGTTTTGACGGGGTTGTCACCCCGTCAAGTGGCTGGTCCTCCAAATATGCTCGCCTACTCAGCCTCGAAGTTTGCCGTAATTGGGATAACTCAGACAGCAGCGAAAGACTTGGCTGCCTACCACATTCGGGTGAATGCCGTCTCGCCTGCGCTGATTGGTCCGGGCGTGATGTGGACGCGGCAGACAGAATTGCAGGCGGGTGTAGGGTCACAGTACTTTGATCCCGATCCTAAAGTAGTAGAGCAGCAAATGATTAATTCAGTACCGATGCGGCGTTTGGGGAGCCTTGAAGAAGTTGCTAACGGTGTGGCATTTCTCATGAGCGAGGAGGCAAGCTACATTACGGGGTTTAACTTGAATCTGACTGGCGGACTATAGGGAAAAGGGTAAGTTGTTGTGCATCTAAGTTACATATTGAACTAATCGATTTAAGGGAAAAGGAACAGGGTGAAAGGTAACAGGGAAAACCTTTTCCCCTTCGCCTTTAACCTTTTTCCCATGAGTGCATATTCCTTTCTTAAATGTGTGCCAGCTTATTACTAAGTTAGCAATGTTGTCAGCCTCCAGGATTGGTGCTGCAATGTTTTGCGGCCTTGGAGTTTTTTAAGACCACTTTCATTAACGTAGAATGTAATAATCTATAGAAAGCGAGTTGAGCAAAAAATGCCTCTTTGAGCAGATACTCAATTATAGAGATCTACTCCTTAGGGGGATGCGTACCTTCCTATAGGTAGAACGTCAGGAACCTCAGCCTAAAGGCATGAGGCTTGAAGAAGAAATCTAACAAGCCGTTCTGACGGGCCTAAGTCTTAACTGGCTACGTTTTTTGAGTCACGACACCGGGAGAATGCGAAGCTAGTTGCCTGCTCTGTCGCTGGTAGTTAAACAGTCTTAAGGTCACTGAGACAGTGCTACGGGCCCGCGCAAGCTCATTAAACCTTGGCGAAGCTAACTTTACCCCGCAAGGGAGGCTCGAAAGAGCAAAACACTATGCGTACAGGGCTGGGAAGTTTGAGGCGGTAATTGTCCCGTTGAAAGTGCAACACAAAAGCACACCGAGCCAACCAGTCCCAAGGCGGTAGTAAATCAAAAATGTAAAGCCGTCCTAAAAGGACGGGGTTTCTACCCATTTTTCTGATGAAAGAAGCCTTCTTAGAGCGGCGCGATGCCAGCAAAGCTGGCTTGCCCCTTCGGACTCGTAAGTTAGACCAGGCAGCTCGTACTGCTTGGCTCTACTACATTGCTGGGAACACACAGGAAGAGATTGCGGCAAAGCTGAACGTGTCCCGGCAGGCTGCACATCTGTACAGGTGGGTTGAAAGATTGAGCCGCTTGCCGTGCGCTTGGCACATCTGAGGCTTCAATGGCCATCCGGACTAGGGTAGCTTCTTGTAAGTTAGTTATGATTAAAATTGCAACGGTGGGTTGAAAGCGAGTCCTGTTGTGTCCTCAAAACATTAATAATATTAATTTGTCAAAGAGGACAATAATATGTCAACGCGGACAGGTAATTTGTTAACTTGACATCAATCTGTTATCAGTGACAAATAATTTGTTACTGTACAACAGTAGAAAAAACAAAACCCGCTTTGTGGGCAGGCTTTAACTATGGACACAACTGGACTCGAACCAGTGACCCCTACGATGTCAACGTAGTGCTCTAACCAACTGAGCTATGCGTCCTCACGAATTCCTAATGTAGCAGAACACTCGATCGCCTGTCAAGCATAAATATAAGATTTTTAAGCAGGCACTCTTGACATCGCCCCTAATGCCCAATCCCCCGCCAAATCTTCACAGTTCGATCGCCCGCACCGCTAGCCAAACTCCCCCCATCAGGACTAAACGCCACCGACAAAACCTCGCCCCTGTGGCCCGTCAGAATTTCCAGCAAACCCCCCGTACCCGCATCCCACAAATAAATCGTGCCATCCCGACTCCCCGTCGCCAAAACCCGACCATCGGGACTCAACGCCAGACACAAAACATCCCCAGAATTGTCCCTCATACTCCGCAACAGCGTCCCTCGCCCTTGTGCATCCACCCGCCACAGCTTCGCCGTACCATCCCGACTCCCCGTCGCCAAAATCAATCCTTCTCCTACTCCCCCCCTTACCAAGGGGGGGCTGGGGGGGGTCTGACCGGCAAGGGAGTTGGGGGAGTTCGGAGCAAAAACGATCGCCCGCACCCAATCCCCGTGCTCTGCTAAAGTACAAATCGATCGACCCTTTTGCCAATCCCACAACTGCACAGTCTTGTCTCGGCTGCCGCTAGCCAAAAACTCCCCGCCAGCACTAAAAGCCACCGCCTCCACCCCGCCAGCGTGACCAGTCAAAGCCGACATCCGCCTTCCCTTATTCAAATTCCACAACTGCACAGTTTTGTCCCGACTGCCGCTAGCCAAAACCTGACCATCCCGACTAAACGCCACAGCAGAAACCCTGTCAGAATGACCAGCCAAAGCGTACCACCACTTACCCTTATTCAAATCCCAAATATGAATCATTTTGTCCCGGCCGCCACTAGCCAAACTCGCGCCATCAGGACTAAACGCTACACAAGTCACCCAGTCAGAATGACCCGTGAGAGTGTACCACCGCTTACCCGCGTCCAACTTCCACATCTCAATCGTCTTGTCCTCACTGCCGCTAGCTAAAATCGCGCCATCAGGACTGAAAACTACCGACGTGACAGCATTAGAATGCCCTACCAGAGTATGAACACACCTCCAAGTAGGCGCGCCTGCGGGTACAACCCGCTGCATGGGCGGCACAGGTATGATTGTGCCTGCAAGCGTTGGCGGCACTGCATTCTGCACCGCCGGCGTCCTCGGCGGCAGGGAAATAGCAGGGGCCGCCGGAGTCGGAACCTGTGCCGCCGACTGCTGCGGCTGCAAATCTTTCAATACCTCAGCTACAGATTTGTAGCGCCGACTGAGACTCGATTCGATCATTTTGTCGAGGATGCGACTTAATTTCGGCTCCATTGGAACCTTCAAAAAGTCTCGCCAAACCCAAACATCTTGATTAATATCAAACAAATCAAAAGGAGATATTTGAGTTAGCAAATAAATGCAAGTTACTCCCAAACTGTACAAATCGCTGGCATAAACCGCTTGACCTCTAATTTGTTCGGGCGCCACAAATTCGGGAGAACCGATGACTGTACCGGTTTCTCTCAAACCCTCCACAACTTTTGCAGCGCCAAAATCAACTAAAACTAATTCCCCGGTTAATGCTGGGTAAGTATAAATGATGGGAGTTTTAGAAATGCGGCGCCGGATAATGTTGGGGGGTTTAATATCTCGGTGAATTACACTGCGATCGTGCACGAACTGCAATACTGGCAATAAATCCTTCAGCAGACTGAGAATCTGACTTTCGCTGAAAGGCCCAGTCCGCGCCAACTCTTCCTGTAAATTCTGACCTTCTATAAATTCCTGTACCAAATACTGATAGCGTTCCTGCTGAAAGTGCGCCAGCAGTTCGGGAATTTGCGGGTGTTTCCCCAATTCGTCCAGCCGCACCGCTTCTCGGTTGAATAATTCTGCTGCTTTTTCGCTGCTGCTGGTACCTTGGGATAGCGGGAAAAACTGTTTAATTGCACAGCGGGGTTTTGAGGGTTTGTCTTCGTCTATTGCTAAAAAAGTGCGACCGAAACCGCCGCGCCCCAGGGGTTTGATGGCGCGGTAACGCTCTCTCAGCAACAGTTTGGAGCCGCAATTCAGGCAGAATTGGGTACGATCGGCATTTTGCGGGTTGTGACAAGCGGGGTTTAGGCAGTAACTCATAACTGAACCGAGAAGGAATCAGCAGCACATCTCTATGATACTGATGCCAAAGGACGATCGGCTCTCGCGTTAGAATTATAGTCTTGGACACACGGGCGACCAGAAACCGGGTTTTTAACCAAAATATTTGCTTCAAACTTTCAATCTCGGTTCAAAAACCCGCTTTCTTTGTTCGGGTGCATAAGTCCTAAATTAGAAATTAAAGGACTGAATTCCTTACTACAAACTGGTTAGTAGTCATGACTTCAGTCCTCATAATTTAAGATGTCGCTTTCACTTCCAGAGCATACTCTTTAAACCTTTCCAAGTCAGCCATAAGAGTCGATTCAACTACTCGCGCTAGAAATGAATTGTCCATCAATTTTGCCAGCCAGCCGGGAACTCCATAAGCTACCGTCAGTTTGACAATGCTGCTGCTTTTGCGATCGTAAAATCTTATCGCACCCCGATTTGGCAAACCGTCTACCGATTCCCACTGAATTATCTGATTCGGCACTACTTTGAGAATCCGAGAAAGCCAGCTAAATTCTAACCCGCCAGTTGCGAGCTTCCAGCGCGACAATTCCGGGTTGTCTTCGAGGATGCGAACTGATTCGATCCACTTCATCCAGCGCGGCATTTGCTCTAAGTCTGACCAGAGTTGCCACGCTAATTCGATGGGAATTGCTACTTCTACTTGGACGCTGTGTTCTAACCAATCAGTCATGCGATTTTAGATCTTAGATTTTAGATTTTAGATTTTAGATTTCTGGTTACCAGGCAGAGCCTGGTAACGCATTTCTAGAGGCTCTGCCTCGCATTTTCTGTCTAAATACTGGAGGCGGAGCCTCCTGATAGGCATTCCCAGGCTCTGCCTGGGAACGAGAGAAAACGAGAGAAAACGAGAGACGACTAATGACTAATGACTGTAAGCTTCGAGAATTGCCTTAGCCGCTTGATGACCTGAAAGTGTCGCTCCTTCCATGCTATCAATGTAGTCTTGCTGAGTGTAACTTCCTGCTAGAAAGAAATTGGCGATCGGAGTTTTTTGAGCGGGGCGGAAAACATCCATTCCCGGTGCTTCGCGATACAAAGATTGAGCGAGCTTGACTACACTGTACCAAGTCATGTTTAATTCCCGCGCTGAGGGAAATAAATCCTGAACTTGCTTAAGTACGTGTTGGGCGATCGCCTCATTGCTTTGTTTGATAAACGGATCTCCCGGTGTCAGCACCAACTGCAGCAGCGAACCTTGTCCTTCTTGATAATAATCTTTGGGACTTGTCAGCGCCAAATCTGCAAAACAAGAAAAATCGGCATCTGCTGAATATAGCAAATTATCGATTCCTACAGCGTGGCTCAACTGTTTGCGCTTGGCTTCGTCTTCCAGTTCCGTTACCCAACCGTCGAACCGCAATTGTACTGTAGCCACCGGCACCGCATCTAATTTATAAATGTTGTCAAATTCTGACCATTTGCGCCAAGCTGGGGGCAATATTTTCTGAATTCCGGGCACGTCGCAGGCGAAAACGTAAGCGTCTGCGGTAATATTTTCTTCTGTTTCGCCGTTAGCTACTACCAAGCCTGTTACGCGGGTTTCTTCGCCTTCTTCAAACTGAATTTCTCGGACTCTGCGCCGCGTGTGGATTTTCGTTCCTTTGCTTTCCAAATATTCCACAATTGGTTTGTGCAAATATTCGTTGGGAGAACCAGCCAGCATCCGCATGACAGAGGCTTCGGTTTTTGATGCAAAGAATTGGAAGATTGTCAACATACACCGGGCTGAAATATTTTCCGTGTCGATAAAACCCAGTGCGTAGGCGATCGGATTCCACATTCTTTTGAGCGAGTTTTGGTTGCCACCTTGGCTGCGGAACCAGTCAGCGAAGCTAATTTTATCCAAATCGCGGATAGTTTTCATTGCCCCCTCAAAGTCTATCAAACCTCGGACGATCGGGCTAGTTCCCAGGGCGATCGCATTTTGAATTTTGTCTTGTACGGATAGCTGAGATGTCGTGAAAAACGCCTTCAATCCGTGCAAAGGAGCACCCACGGGAAAGCGAAAATCTAAAGAACCGGTTTCGCCGCCTCGATTAATAAAAGTGTGGACGTGTTCTTTGAGGAGCAAATCGTCAAAAGCTCCCACTTTTTTCATGAGGGCAAATAAGTTATAATAACAGCCGAAGAAGACGTGCAAACCCATTTCAACGTGATTGCCGTCGGGATCTACCCAACTGCCGACTTTGCCGCCGACAAAGGGGCGGGATTCAAAAATTTCTACTTCGTGGCCGGCTTCCACTAAATCGACTGCTGTGGTCATTCCAGCCAGTCCCGCACCTGCGATCGCAACCCGCATTTTACCTATCCTTTCCAGTATTTTTACAGATTGTAACAAATTTTAGAATTTCCGAAACATTCAAAGTTCATAAATGCTGATCGACACTTGCATAGCCCTCTGAATTCTTGCTATGACATCGGCACTAAGTTGACCGTAAGGGCCTTGTTGTAGAAATGTCTGTCGCAAAGCAGAAACGTTTTCACATACAGCTAGAGAATCAGCTTGCAATCCTCCCTCACCCGCAGGAATCTAGACGCGAGTAGGATTTTCTACTCCTGCAAGGTTACTGGTGAAAGGAACAACAATGACAGAATCCGTAAACTCCTTGCGGATCTCGGGAGAAACCACAACTACAGGTCTTTTTTTGGTATCTCCTAACTGACGCAAAGCTCTTGAAAGGTAAATCTCGCCTTGGCGAGGATAAGTTTTTGCTGTTGAGTTAGAGTCCAGGGCTGCTCCATGTTTCTTCTATCTGTTCCTCTACCAAATTAAACCATTCTTTTTCATCCTCAATATCTTCTTGGCTGCGGTTTTGATAATATTTCCGCAACTTATCTTCGATTTGGTTAGCGTACCAGAGACGGAGAGCTTGCTCGATCGCCTCCGTCCAATCATCAGTAAGCTGGTCTATTTTCTCCACGAATTCAGCATCAAGGGCGACTAACACTTCTCGCTTTTGAGTAGAATTTGACATAATCATTCCCCTTAATAATTTAAAAACTATGGTGCGCTGGGGCGCACCTTACATATTAATTTTACATATTCCTTCTTCCTTCTTCCTTCTTCCTTCTTCCTTCTTCCTTCAAAACATCGGCATCAACTGAAGTGGCCCAATTCCCAAGTCTTTAGCAGACACCCAGCGCACCTCCAGCAAAGCAACCATATCCTTAAACTGAGGCTGACCGCGAGAAGCACCCATCAACCCTTTAGCAATAATCAAACCGCACCAACCGTTGGTTAATTTACAGCGATTGTCCCACTTCTTGCGAGCTTCCTGATGCACCGGATCGTCTTCATTAAACTCCCCAAACAAATACAGATCCCCATTTTTAGTTTGCAAAATACCCAAGTCGTATTGCTCATCCTGAAAAGGATTTTCGCCCGGATTAAAACCAATTGCCTTGACCCCTCCAGCTTCTTTCAAATCCTGAATCATAGTTTTTGCCTTCGGATGAGAAGTTTGGATCATCACCACCGGCAAACCATCTCCGGCGGTATTAATATCAATTTCTGCACCTTGGTGAAACTGCACACTTTCGCGCAGGAACTCTACCGTTTCCCAAGGTACGGCGCCGAGACTCAAAAATGAATTTTGCGGCACCAAATCGTCCCGCAGCAGTGGCTTTTCAAATTCATCATCATCATCATCGTCATCACCGTCATCATCACCGAGCATCTGTAATAATTCCTCTGACACATCCGGCATCGTTGAAACTTTAACGGATACCTGTTGAATTTCTCCGTCAGGCTGCGGAACTGGGATGCGGTAGCGACTGCTAAGACTGGGAAAAGTGTCCGATCCCAATTTCCGGCGGCCGTTGCGGAAAAAGCGATGAAATGCTTCGAGAGCAACTAACATCGTGAGGGCTTCTTCTTCGTAAAGAATCGATCGCAATCCTTCTAAAGGATGTAGGTTGCCGAAATTTGGTTCAATTTCCGATGGAGGCAACTCGGCTAAATCAATTTCTTCGTCGTCGTCCTCATCAATATCTGCTGCACTTTCAAAGGTAAGAAACAAACAGTCTTGCCCTAAAAAAGCCTGTTCTAAATCTTCAAAAGATTCATCGTTGACGACTCGTTCTCGAAACCGCTTCAAGGATTCTAGAGAACGGTACAGTAAAACTCCGTAATCCATTCTGCCTTGCCCCAATACGGACACGTAGAGGCTGGCGACATCCCACTGATTGATTTCAATAGATATAATTTGGTGTTCCCTCAAAGTCCGCCACGGAGCATCTTGCCAAATTTGAGCAGCTTTTTCCATTAAAACTTCAGCATACTGAGGGGGCAACTCAGGAGGCCTGTTGATCGCGACCTCTTCCATGCCGCGAAATATTTCGTCAATTAAGGGCAATTCCGGCACGTAGTCAATGGAAATGCTTAAATCTTGAAGTACGCCCCGCAGATAAAATTGAATTTCTCGGTTTTTGACTACTATTTTTTGGGGTCGACCTGCGGGAGCCGGACTTTGGGGATGTTCCATTGCCCGTAGCAGGGCCCGGACGATCGCCTCTGGGCCGGCATCTGGGCCTACCATGTCCATAGCCCTCACGACTCCCTCGGAGCCATCGACCCAGAGAATGCACTCGCCACCCGCTTCTAGAATGTCATCGTCATCTATCATCAGGTGTGAGTCAGCATTAGATAAGGGTCGGCGATCGCCCTCCCACACGCTGGGAATTTGAGGTAAGTTTTGTAGCCGACGAAGAGTAGTGCGATTCAGCGCTGCCATAGAGTAAGCCCGTTGGGTGAAGCATTGTTGCGGTGCCGGTAGCCGGTCAACCGCTGCTTATCAATCATAAACCCTATAGGGGGAGAGGGCATCGAGCTTGGGAACGAGGCCCCACGGGAATTAAAAATTAGAAGCTAAAAATTCTGCCTTCAGCATCTAACCGAATGCCTTCTGGCGAATGCCTGTACAATGGAGCAATAAGATTAAACTCTTTGCATTAGACAGTCTCAGGAGTTCGGCAAATTATGACTCAAGCCATTTCTGAAAAGCGCGGCATTCAAATGACGGACTCTGCTGTCCGTCAAGTTTTAGCCCTGAGAGAAAAACAAGGTAAAGACCTCTGCTTGCGGGTAGGGGTGCGCCAGGGCGGATGCTCTGGAATGTCCTACGTGATGGATTTCGCAGATCCCAGCACCGTGAAATCCGACGATGAAGTGTTCGACTACGACGGTTTTCAGGTAGTTTGCGATCGCAAGAGCATTCTTTATCTCTACGGTTTGGTTCTCGACTTCAGCGATGCTATGATCGGGGGCGGCTTTCAGTTTACTAACCCCAACGCAACTCAAACTTGCGGTTGTGGCAGTTCTTTTTCTACATAAATCGGAAAAGAGGGCATGGGGCAGAAAGTTATTAACTGCCCCATGCCCTTTTCCGTGCAACATCCCAAATCTAAAATCTAAAATCGAATGACCCCTGAAGAATTGTTTAAAGACGGTTTCGATCGCTACCAAGCTGGCGAAGCCCCGGCTAATCTGATCCCCGTGTTTAAAGAAGTGTGCGAAAAAGCTCCAAAAAATGGCAATGCCTGGGCTAGCCTCGCGTGGCTCTACCTGTTGGAAAATAAACCTGCACCGGCTCAAAAGGCAGCGAAAACAGCCGTTAAATTGAACCCTCACGACCCCCAAGCTCGCATCAACCTAGCAGTAGCGATCCTGGATCTCAAAGATAAAGGAGTGCGCCCCCACGTAGAAGTGGCTCAGCAATTAGTGATGGCTTCGGAAGAGTTGCTCGACGAAGTTAAAAAAAATTTTGAAGAAGGATTAAAGAGAAAACCGGACTGGAAGAGTCTCGCCCGCGTTAAACAGTGGCTTCTGGAGCCGTAACCAGGAAAACAAGTCGATTTTTGGGCGGGGATCGAGGAAATCGATTTTGCGGTTTATTACGATATCGTAATAAATCAATAAATAACTTTATGGAAAACTCAGAAAGTCAGTGCTAGTATTTGAAAACTTAGACGATTCACAAACCCGCTCAGCGGTTTTCAGATTTTTCTACCATAATACTAGGAGTTGTAAAAACATGAGCACTGACAGCCACGTTAACATCAAACCAGCAACCCGCAACCACAAAGGTTTCTTTATTCAGCCAGCTTCTTACAAGTTGATGAGCATCGATAAATCCGGCTGGGCCTTGATTTGCATGGACAAAGCAGTTTGTCACTATGTAGATCCTGATGACTTGCAATTGCCGAATAAATCCGGAATGTCTGAAGGTTAATTCTGAAGTTTTGAGAGACTTTAAGATGCTTTATTTGAGTAGCTGCCCTCTATGGAGGGCAGCATCTTTTTTTGGTCAGAAAAAAGTCCGACAACAAAGCCGTGTACGAGATTTAACGGATAGAAAGAATTAAGGAAGAATTACCGATTACAAATTAGCGATTACAAATTCCCTAATTGTTAGATTTGAAGGCAAATAGCATCTCCAACTCAGCAGTTGTCGGTTGTGTAGAAGCTGTGGCTACGCTAACTCCTCGGAGAGAATTGAGCAATTCAGCAGCGGGCGGTGAAACTAAATTTGGCTGTACTGCGAGCAAATATTGGTTAGCCCAAGACATGGTTTTTTCCATATCTATGTAAAAGTAACCTTGGTTGGCCTGCGGTAAAGAAGTAGCGATCGCCTGAAAACTCGGACTGCTGCTTAACGGCTGGGGCGGCGTCGAAGTAATCACATCAACTAAAGGCCCGCCGAAAGCTACAAACACAGAATTTTCATTCAGCCAACCGTGCCCGAATAAAGTGCCTTGCTGGGGTATTTGCCACTCCGTAACTTCTTTGCCTTGAACTTGTCTGGGGGCGACACTGACTGTAGGATTGCTTTTGGCGATCGCATCGAGTTTTTTCAGGGTTGCTTCGGCTGCAGGGCGATCGCTTGTTTCAAAAATCATCGCCGCCCCCATCCCCAACTGAGACAAAATCCCTTGATTGGAACCGATCGCCCCGATCGCGAATTCCCCGTTCATCCAACCAAAAACCTCTCGATCCGCATCCAGATCCAACCGCTTAAAACTATCCCTCACCTGCTGAACTCCCTTGTCAACTTCCGGGCTATCTTTTGCCTCAGCGGTTGCTTGCGACCAAATTTTATCGATTCCCTTGCCGCCGACTAAAGCAATAGTTTCATCCGGAAATCTGGGCAACAATTTGGATGCGAATTGTGGATTTGGCTGCACGAATTTAGGGTCTAACTGAGCAATAGTTTTTACCCTCAATCCCTCACTATCTGCTCCAATTCCCGCAACCAAAGACTTAACTTGTTTGAACTGTGAAAACACTGTCCAAGGCAACTGGATATCTGCGGGCAAATTAGCTTTCAATTGCTCAAGTGCCGCCGGATAGTCAGCAATATAAACAGTTGCGATCGGATTCTTGACACCAGCACTCTCTGCAAAAAACTTAGTTGTGCTCTGCTGGGTGGCGAGGGAGGGTTCTCCTTTAAAAGTATCGATCGCCAATTCCACAGGCTTTTTCAAAGGAGCCATCACTAATTGGTCGTTCAGCAAAGCGACACTGTAGCGCTTGCCAGTTGGCTCTGCAATCTCAAAAATTTTAACTCCTTTATATTCGGTTTCTTGAGTTGTTGCACCAGGCTGAGATTTTAATTTATTCGCAAAATTCCAAGCGCTAATTTTATTTTTCACGCTGACTACTACCAGCAGTTTTGGAGGCTCTGTATTCGTCACAGCATCAGGGGGCAGCAAAGCGACCATCACCCCCCCTAACCAAGGCTTTAAGTCCCTGTCAAAGTCGATTTGAGTGCCTGCCAAGCTTTGTTCTTGAAAGCCCTTCAAACCCTGACCGATCAACTTTTGAGCTCCTGGCGTGCCAAATCGCTGCAACTGGGCCAACGCTTGCGGATTGGGGGAGATAAACGCGGCCATCATTGCTTCGTCGGGCACAACTTTGGCGCTGTCTTGAGGGTTGGATACTTGTTGGCTCAAACCCTGGAAGTAAAAGTAGACCGCAGCGCTACCTGCTGCGACGGTGGAGGCAGCAATTAGAAGCTTTGATTTTTTTGCAGGCATGGTTTGTGTTCCTCGCGTCCCATATCAGTTTAATCAAAATACAGAAAGCTTGTGGCGAGGCGATCGGGCCGGCGCTCTAGTTTTGTATAATTCAAAACAAGTTTGGACGATCGTCTAAACTGCTAGAACTGTGCATTATTGGTAAAAGATGAAAGTAGCGATCGCGGGAGCAACGGGATTTGTAGGTAGCCGGCTGGTGGAGAAGCTGCAAGCTGCGGGACATCAAGTGGTGGTTTTGAGCAGGGATGCGGCGAAGGCTGGCCGAGTTTTTCCCGCTTCAGCTTATCCGAATTTGGAAGTTGTCGCCTACACTCCAGCGGAGTCTGGTGATTGGCAAAAGTCGATCGCGGGCTGCGACGCTGTTGTCAATTTAGCAGGGGTTCCGATTGCAGAGGAAAGGTGGACGGAGGCGCGCCAGCAAGCAATTCTGGACAGTCGCAGACTGACGACGGCAAAATTGGTCGAGGCGATCGTCAATGCTAATCCTAAACCATCTGTATTAGTGAGTGCATCGGCGATCGGCTATTACGGAACCAGCGAAACCGCTGAGTTTGACGAAACTAGCCCTGCTGGAAATGATTTTTTAGCAGCAGTTTGCAAAGACTGGGAAGCCGCCGCCCAACCTGCAAAAAATGCGGGAACGCGGCTAGCAATTTTGCGGCTGGGGATAGTTTTGGGAATGGGAGGCGCGTTGGCAAAAATGCTGCCACCTTTTAAACTATTTGCAGGCGGCCCCCTCGGCACTGGGAAACAGTGGTTTTCTTGGGTTCATCGCGAGGATGTGGTTGATTTAATTTTGTACGCTTTGCAAAATTCGCAAGTTGAAGGCGTTTTGAATGCGACAGCACCGAATCCGGTGCGGATGAATGAATTGTGTCAAACTTTAGGGGAAGTTTTGCAGCGGCCTTCTTGGTTGCCTGTGCCAGGTTTTGCATTAGAAATGCTGTTGGGAGACGGGGCAAAACTTGTTTTGGAAGGGCAGAAAGTGTTGCCTAAACAAACTTTAGCTAGTGGTTTTCAATATCAATATCCGACGCTTAAATTAGCACTCGAAGAGATTTTATCGGGAAGCTAGAAACTTGACAAACCGCAGAATATAGAAGCCGCCGAATAGAATTCGGATGCTCCACAAACAAAGTCCGCCTGCGCGGACTCAAACAAAATTCCTCGTTCTTATGCTCTGCCTGGGAACGAGGGTAACTAGGGTATTTTTTATTTAAACGGAACTTACCCCCTGCGGGGTAGTTCCGTGGAACTCGAACGCATACTAGCTGTAGGTTTTGCCAATTCGA
>NZ_JAUBRN010000003.1:0-182619 GCF_036701875.1 Microcoleus sp. MON1_C5
TTCCACATGGTAATCATGATGACTTAATTCTATGCAGTCTTCAGGGTTTTTCACCCTTACCTCTTTTCGGTAGTGTCGCCAGAGGCAATGGCACCACCCCCATACCATCCCCAGCTCGCTTGTTAAACCCCCAGGTGCCTCATATATTTGCCCCCTCACTCCCCCTCGACAATACCTCTATGCCTGGAACGTTATTTACACCACAGATCCTATCTGTATAGATAGGATCTGTGGTGTTTTTGCTAATTAAGTTTTAAGTTGCTATACCTGTTAAAGTAATTTCGATCGCCCTCAATACAATTTGATTCGATGTGGGATAAAATTGCCGCACGCATTGCCGAAGTAACAGGAGACAAATTTTCGATCGACAATCGCCGTTCCGTCAGCGGTGGCTGCATCAATCAAGGCTATTATATCAGCAGCAGTGCCCGCGCTTACTTCGCGAAATTAACTCCAGCTTCCCAAGTCGCGATGTTTGAAGCCGAGGCTTTGGGTTTGCAGCAAATGCGGGCAACCCAGACGATTCGAGTACCTGAGCCGATTTGCTGGGCAACTGAGGGGAATTCAGCTTATATTGTGCTGGAATGGCTGGATTTGGAAAGCCGCGGGGGCGATCGAGCTTGGGAGGAAATGGGGCGCCAACTGGCGGCGATGCACAAATACACCCCCCCCAACCTCCCCTTCGCAAGGGGGGGAAAAAAGCCTAATTCTGCTCGGGTGAGGGGATGTTTTGGTTGGGATATTAATAATACGATCGGATCAACTATACAAATTAATAATTGGACGGCAAATTGGGCAGAATTTTGGGCCGAACATCGGATTGGTTATCAGTTAAAATTGGCTAGGGATCGGCGCGGCCATTTTCCGCAAGGGGAACGTTTATTAGAGATGATTTCTCAATTGTTAGCTGGTTATGAACCTCAACCTTCGCTAGTTCACGGGGATTTATGGGGGGGGAATGTGGGGGTGACATCTGCGGGGGAACCGGTGATTTTTGACCCGGCGGCATATTTTGGAGATAGAGAAGTTGATATTGCTATGACTGAGCTATTTGGTGGATTTCCTAGGCAGTTTTACCGGGGATATAATCAGGTTTGGCCTTTGGATGCAGGGTATGAACAACGCAAAACTATTTATAATCTGTATCACATTTTAAATCATTTTAATTTGTTTGGTGGGAGTTACGAGTCCCAGGCGAATCAAATGATTAATCGAATTTTGGGTTAGTTAAGAATCAGATTCTTTTTTAACTGCAACCCTCGCAGATAAACGCGGATTTAAGGTTTATCTGCGAGGGTTGCAAGTTTATTTTTGCTTAGCAGCAGCTTTTTTCTTTGCCTCTTTTTCGGCTTTTTTAGCTGCTTTTTCAGCTTCTAGTTGGGCTAACTTGGCTAGCTCTTTTTCTTCAGCTATTTTATCGAGATAGTAGTGGTAATCTCCCAAATAAGTGCGAAACTCTCCATCCCGGATTTCGACTATTTTGTTGGCGACTTGGGAGATGAAATAGCGATCGTGCGAAACGATAATTACGGTACCGTCATAATTCTGAATCGCCTCTTCCATCATCTCTTTCGCCGGAATGTCGAGGTGATTTGTCGGCTCGTCCAAAATTAGTAAATTCACGGGAGTCAACAGCATCTTTGCTAAAGCCAGACGGGCTTTTTCTCCGCCACTCAAAGCGCCGACTTGTTTGAATACTGTTTCGCCGGTAAACAAGAACCGCCCCAACAAAGTCCGAACTTCTTCATTTTTCCAGTCGGGTACTTCGTCGTGAATGGTTTCGATCACGCTTTTATTCAAATCTAAGGCTTCTGCCTGATTCTGTTCAAAGTAACCGGGGATGACGTTGTGGCCTCCCAATTTGACCGTACCTTCAGAAGGCTTTTCTAAACCCATAATCAGTCGCAGCAGGGTGGATTTGCCCGCGCCGTTGGGGCCGAGAAAGGCTATGCGATCGCCCCTTTCAATTAATAAGTCGGCTCCCAAAAATAGGATTTTTTCGCCGTAGGTGTGCACCAAATCTTCAATTATTGCTACTTCGCGGCCGCTGCGGGGTGCGGGGGGAAAGCGGAAATGCAAAGTTTTTAATCCGCCGGTGGGCGCTTCGATGCGTTCGATTTTATCTAGCTGTTTCTCGCGGCTTTTGGCTTGGGTGCTGCGAGTGGCGCTGGCGCGGAATTTTTCTACGAATGCTTGCTGTTTTTCGAGTTCTTTTTGCTGGCTTTCGTAGGCGCTGAGTTGGGCTTCTCTGGCTTCTGCTTTTTGCAGCAGGTAGGAGGAGTAGTTGCCGAGGTAGGTGGTGGAAACTCCGCGTTCGGTTTCGACGATTTGGGTGCAGAGCCGATCGAGAAATTCCCGGTCATGGGATACGATTACCATCGGGGTTATCAGCCCTTTCAGGTAAACTTCCAGCCATTCGATGGTTTCTAAGTCGAGGTGGTTGGTAGGTTCGTCTAGCAGCAGGATGTCGGGTTTTTGGAGGAGAATTTTGCCTAAACTCATCCGCATTTGCCAGCCGCCACTGAAGGCGCTGACTAATCGATCGCCGTCTTCGGGTTCAAATCCGATTTCGGGGAGAATTTTCTCGATTTGGGCTTCTAAACCGTAGCCGTTTAAGCCTTCAAATTGCCGTTGCAGCCGATCCATTTTGTGGATCAGTTCGTCGAGATTTTCTGGGGTGGAGGCTTCCAAGTCTCGATGCACTTGCATCAGGGTTTCGTGGACTTCGTTGGCTTCGCTGAAGGCGCGCCAAAATTCTTCTCTGACGGTGCGAGTCGGATCTACTTCAAATTCTTGGGAGAGGTAGGCGATGTGGAGGCTGGCGGGGCGAATGACTTCGCCTGCGGTGGGTTCGATTTCGCCGGCGATGATTTTGAGTTGGGTGGATTTGCCGGCACCGTTAACGCCTACTAAGCCGATGCGATCGCCTGGCTTGACTTCCCAGGTGACATCTTTGAGTACGACGCCTGTGGGGTAAATTTTACTGATGTGTTCGAGTCGCAGCATTGTTGTGGGGACTGGGGAAGGGCTGGTTTAGCGGCGGATGGGATGCCGGCGCTGAGGTCGAGTTAATCTTAACAAATTTTAATTATATTTAGCGTATTGCCAGATTTTGATTTGGTAGGAGTTACGCGAAGAAACGGGGTTTCTCTGAAAAATCGCCGATTCTGGGCTAGAGATATAGGAAGAAACCCGGTTTCTGCCCTCGATGTGGGTTCAGGACTATTTGGGTAGGGCGATCGGGCGAGCGTGTTGTTTCAGATTGAATTTCTCGAATAATGGTTGAGACTTCTGCACCTTATAAATAATAGTCAGTGTCAACCTTGATCGTAAAAGAGAGCCATCGTGCCAGCAAGAGACATTTATCATCAAGTTGTCAAACAGGCTCTGATTAAGGCTGGCTGGACAATTACCGATGATCCGTATCCCTTGGCTTGGGCGAAGAGAAACCTATCGATCTTCGTGCCGAACAGCTATTAGCTGCTGAGAACAAAGATCGCAAGATAGCCGTTGAAGTTAAAAGTTTTATCAGAGAGTCTAGAATTGCAGATTTAGAGCAAGCTTTGGGTCAATATACTCTTTACTATGACATCTTAAAACGGACGGAATCTGAAAGACAACTGTATCTTGCAATTCCACTAAATGCTTGTAAAGAGCTTTTTGAAGGATAAAATTTTGGTCAGATATTGCTAGATAATAATCGCCTAAATTTGGTTGATTTCAACCCAAAAATCGAGGAAATAGTACAATGGATAGCTTAAATAATTATCGCAAACTTGTTAAGCAGCTCCTTAGTGAATACGCAGAGATTCCCGTTTTTGACAGTGGAACCAAAAATGAAATAATTTTTGATTGGAAAAATGACCGTTATATGTTAATAAATATAGGTTGGTTTAATGAGCAGTGCATTCACCATTGCGTGATTCATATTGATATTATTGACGGTCAGGTGTGGATTCAAGCAAATAATACCGATGCCTGATTGCTGAGGAGTTAGTTGCAGCGGGAGTTCCGACCAAATCAATTGTTTTGGGGCTTCAACCGCCTGATGTTAGACCTCATACTGCTTATGGAGTTCCTTGTAGCGAGCAGCAGCGTGAATGTTTGAAAGTATGATGGAGTGGAAGGGATTTGAATTGGAGGGCGATTCCCTACGGGATAGCTTCGCTTCACGGACTTCAAAAACCTTTAAAGCAGGCGATAGGAGAAGGTTGTATAAAAGTGAGGGTGAGAAGGTGCGATCGCGTGCTTTGTCTTCCTACGATCCGTTTCCGGTGCTTCCCGATGCGGAGAGAGAGCTTTTGCTGGATGTGTTACAGGTCGATGAATGCCAGATTTGGGTACATGACCCGGAGTGGGCAGAATAGGTGGAGGAGGCGTTTACACTTATAAACCACTTTTTTTCTTAACACTGTACTGCTGCTTGAGATAATATAAAACCACAGCACAAAAACGTACATATTCACCCTGATTATCAAGTTTATCATATCCTTGAATTAATTTTTGTAACTGTTGACTGGAAAATTGTTTGGTAAGGATATGCTTTAAAGTCTTTTTAATTACCTCTTCTCTGTCTCTTATAAGTTTTTCATTATTTAGCCCCAATCGAATAATTGTTTCGTGGGCAGCCTTCTCATCGATATTAGCAGGGAGAATTTCTCCAGCAGCCGTATAAGTAAAGTATTCAGCACAGTTTTCTATTAAAGGAGAGACTGTTAAAGTGTCATCGTACCACTCACCTTTTTTAGCTCCACAGAATTCCTGTGCGGGTTTTGGCGTGTGTCGCTTTTGTTTTAACTTTTCTTCATATTCCGACTCCTGTTCTTCAGTATATCCATTGCAGGAAGCTAACAAATTGGTATATGTAACTACTAGGTCTGCATAGGAAGGGCTGCGACTTTTAGATTTAGGCTTTAGATGCTCAATGTGGCTATTATGACTACTGCTTATGCGTCTTCCACAGTAGCAACAAATATAACCTTGCTCTTTCAAGAGAACATTAAGAAGTTCAGCTTTATGTGGATTTTTAAAATCATCCCAATCAAGCTTACTAAATTCCCACTGTGGGTCATCTTTCCTTTTCCATTCCAAGAACTCTTGCTTGAATTTAGTAAGGCAATCAGGCTCACGATCTTGTTTTTTTATGTATCTCATTCTGCTAAAATCTCCTGGCTCCTGATCAACATATCTGCACTAGCAAACTCTGGATCATCATCTCCAATATCTTCTTCGAGTTGCTCTTGCATTTGTTTAGCTTCAGTAATCTTGCCATCATCAATGAGTCTAAATAACTCACGGAGTCTTTTCTTGATATCCTCTGGACGATCTGATACACCCATGAGTTCTTCAAGAATTCGACTGCTATCTTGTCCAAAAGTTTGTCGCTGCTCTGCAAAAATCCCTTCTGGTATTGATCTTAGAAGGTATACCGACTTTACCTCACTGATAACCTGCGGTGAATGGGTGGTGATAATAAACTGACAATTAGGGAATGTATTTTTCAGACTAGGAATAATTTTACGTTGCAACTTAGGGTGAAGGTGTAACTCAATCTCGTCAATAAGAACAATTCCCTCACCTTGAAGTGGATCTGGAAGACCTGGATTTGCAATTGCCAAACGTCTTGCTAGATCCCCCGCCATTGCGAGTAAACCTTTTTCCCCATCTGATAATTGTTGGTTGATAATCAGTTCATAACTTTTTTTCATCATAGTCATTCGCAATGGGGATCTTCGTATCCGCAGCATTGATAATTCTTCACCTAAAAGTGAATCGATCGCCCTTCTCACTGCTTGTAGTAAAGGATTATAATAACTAGAGTTATAACGGAATAGTTCATTTTCTAAATCTTCAAGCTCTTTAAACCACTCAAAGAAGTTATTAAAACTAATTCGGGTTCCTGTAAGAGCTCGATCATAAGCTTCGAGTTGATTGTATTTATATGATTTTTTTTCTTGAATATGATCTTGACTATCAAAAAATTCTCTATTAACATGGTAATAAACTAGCAAAGGTAAATTCATTTGAGAATTCTCTGATAGTTTCTTCTGTATGTGTAAACCAATTCCTTGTAATTTTCTAATATCAGCTCCATCAGGACGAGAACGTGTTTTATCTGTTGATCTATTAATATCCCATGTGATTTCCTGCGAGTCCATTAAAATTGTAATTTTATTAGCGGTTTTATTTTTACCGTATGTAATATCTTCATCCTTAAAAAAAGTTCTTTCTATCACTTTTTCTACAATATACTGATCGCTAATAGAAGCTTGATAAGCACCAGGTTCTTGAATTTCAGTAATAAAATGTGACAACAGAGTAGCGAGGCAGTCAAGAATACTTGATTTTCCCGAACCGTTGATACCAACCAGTAGGGTAGGTTCAGTAGAATCAAACTCTAGGGTTAGATCGCCTAGTCCTCGGAAGCTTTCCATTTCTAAAGTTTTAACTTTCATTTATATTAAACCTATCTGCTAATCTGCTTTCGTACTTTTGAGCAAAGGCTTCTGACATTTCAAAAACTTTTTGGGCTTGTTTTTCAAAGCTTTTGGCTAACTCAACCAATTCCATTAGTGTCTTTATAGCATTAGGTTCCAAGCCTCATCAGCATGTCACCCGAAATGCCCTCTCGATATATCGCTCTTCTATCACTATGATGATATTAAAATAAAATTTCTCCTCTGAAAAGCTTAGGCTGTCTATAGTTCGGGCTTTATTTTCTGATAGGTTAGGTCTTTTGTGAAAGAAAAGACATAATCCATAAAGAGAAAGGATTACACAAACTTCTCTGCTAAGAGTGACAAAAGAGGGAGAGAGAAGTGCTTCAGGGTGGTTGTCACCCCGTCAGAGTACCTGCCCTTTTTTGCAATACAAAACAGAAGCCACATAAATTCCTAGTTTACAGATCAATCTGCCTAATACTCATTCGCCAGCAGCCTCAGCCGACGCAGCGAATCTCTCCGCTACAGCTTTGCCAATTAGCGCCACCTGACTCAGAGGCAAGAACCTAATTTTATTGACAATATCTTGAATATCTAAGGGAGCTGAAACTGGCTTCCCATCCAAAAATCTCAGAAGTTCTTCCATCGAATAACCAGCTCTGGCAGCGAGCTTAGCCAAGTTTTCAGTATCAGGAACCGTATCGCCCCTTTCCCAAAGCTGAACAGCGGTAGCCCAAACGCCCAAAAGCTTACCAAACGCTCGCTGACTCATTGTTCCACGAGCAGTTTTGATGATTTCACTAAGTTTTTGTCTATTTTCGATGTTCACGACTTACAAGCTACTCGACCTTACCTACAAGTAAACAGGTCTATGTACATCAACTGTCCTTACCCAGAAGACTCAGCAGCAGCAGCGAGCCTATCCATCACGGCTCTACCAATAACTGCCAACTCACTAATCGGCATACATTGAATTTTCTTAAGCAAGTCGTTGGTATTGACAGGTTCCGGCATTGGTTTGCCTTCGAGATGAGCCATTAACTCTTCCATCGTAAAGCCCGCTCTTGCCGCAATCTGAGTCAAATTTTTCGTATCCGGGAGAACCTGTCCTTTTTCCCAATACTGAACAGCAGCACCAGAGACTCCCAATAGCCTACCAAAAGCGCTAAAACTCAGGTCGCCACGCGCTAGCTTCACAACTTCGCTCAGTTTTTTCTTAGCTTCTGAGTCCACAGTATTAGTCACCAGATAAACACAACTCCTAGTTTACTTATCTACCAACAAATTTGTCTTTCGTGCTTGACAGCTAAAAATTTACCAGTTATTCTGTAAATACTTTTATAGTTCTAATTCTATTTATCATCGCTCGGGGAGAGCAAAATGACTCGCAAGACACGCCATACACGTCAAAGCCTTACAGCCTCCGGTTGGCTAAAACCCCAATGCTGGCAAATCTCCAAAACAGAAGCCGCCGAAGCCCTGAGAATGCCCGTCAACCGCATAGTCAAAGTCTACCCCAAACAACATCAAGTAATAGTTGTTTACCTGAACAAGAAAGGACAAAAATGCAGTTCCTTTTTCAGCTACAGACTATTTGCCAGATGGGAACAAGAGGCGATCGCAGCAATTGCCAGTTGTCGAAACCAGCAAATCCTAGCACCCCTAGAAGTCATTGTACAATACGACCTCGAACATTTCAAATATCCCGTCCAAAGCGCCGATGCAATTTGGGAAGCCCTACTCAACCATATCTCCCGCATAACAAGGGGACTGAGGCTGAGCCAACAATGCGCCTAGCCCCCCATCACTTCATCAATTAGTAGAAGCAGCCAACTCAGCCAAACGTTCCTGCTGGTCCTGAGAAATGCAAGTTTGAATAATCCCCTCAATATCCCCTTCCAAAACACTATTGAGCGAGAAATTCTCCCCCAAACGGTGGTCCGTAGCCCGATTGTCCTTATAGTTGTAAGTGCGGATCTTCTCCGATCGCGAACCAGTACCAACCTGAGCCAAACGCCGCGACTTCACCTCATCCTGCTGCTCCCGCAACTTCATCTCATAGAGCTTAGCCCGCAAAATCTGCATCGCCCGCTCCTTATTCTGCAACTGACTGCGCTCCTCAGTACAGAAAATCCGAATTCCCGTCGGCTTGTGAAACAAATCCGCAGCGGTTTCCACCTTGTTCACGTTTTGACCGCCAGCGCCGCCCGATCGAGCCGTACTCATCTCAATATCCTTCGGATCGATGTGAATCTCCACATCATCAACCTCCGGCATCACAGCCACCGTCGCCGTCGAAGTATGCACCCGGCCGCCAGCCTCAGTCACAGGCACTCGCTGCACCCGGTGTACTCCCGCCTCAAACTTCAGCTTGCTGTAAACGCTGTCGCCTGTAATTTCCAGAATCACCTCTTTAAAGCCGCCCATTTCCGCCAGCGACTCGCTCACCAACTTCACCTGCCAGCCTTGAGTTTGAGCGTAGCGCGAATACAGCCGCAGCAAATCTCCAGCCCAAATACTAGCCTCATCTCCGCCAGTACCCGCCCGAATTTCCAGCATAATATTCTTGTCATCGTTCGGGTCGCGGGGGAGCAGCAAAACCTTCAAACGACTTTCCAAATTCTCCAGCTTCGCCTCAAGTTCCTGAACTTCCAGCGCAGCCATTTCGTGCATATCTCGATCGCCCGCAGCTTCCTTGAGAACCTGTCGCGTGCCCACCAAATCTTCCTGAGTGGTTTTCCACAGAGCAAAAGTATCGACCACTTCCTCCAAGGACGATCGAGCTTTCGCTACCCGTTGAAACTCTTGATTGTCCCTAGCCACATCCGGGTCAGCCATGCGGCGAGTCAACTCATTAAAAGTTTGCTCTACCGACTTCAATTTATCCAGCAAATAAGATTCAGCCATTGTCAGTTGTCCTTTGTCAATCGATTTTAGATTTTAGATTTTAGATTTTAGATTTTAGATTTGAAGAACAGTTGGGATAGAATCTCGATCGAACTCTACTCGATCGAACTCAACTGCCTGCATAGCAATTCTTCAATCTAAACTCTCCAATCCGAGGGCGGATCGATTTTAGATTTTAGATTTTAGATTTTAGATTTTAGAACTCAAGAGCAGTTAGGATAGAATGTCGATCGAACTCTACTCGATCGAACTCAACTGCCAGCCGTAGCAAGTCTTCAATCTAAAATCTAAAATCCGAGGGCGGTAAGTTGCCAGTAGAAAGAACTACTCTCAACAAACTGCGGACAAATGACAATCCGGCTACTTCTTCTTTTTGCCTTTACCAGCAGCCTTAGAAGCATCTGCTTTCGGCTCTTCCATTTTCAGCGGTCCAGAGGAAGCATCTGCCTTCGGCATTTCTACCTCGGTCATGCCGTATTTCCGCATAAAGCGCTCCACACGACCTTCAGTATCAATAATCTTCTGAGTGCCAGTATAAAAAGGATGATTTCCCGACCAGACATCAACTTGAAGCTTTGGTCTAGTTGAACCCACAGTCATCACAAGTTCCCCGTTGCAATAAACCTGAGATTCGGGATACCACTCAGGGTGAATGCCATCTTTTGCCATTGTTTTTTACTCTCTAATTTTTGACTTTACAACCATTTTAGCTGCTGCAGGACTTGTACACCAACAACAGCACCAATTTTGCCTTATATCTGTTGGAACCAGGAATCAGGAATCGGAAATAAACTTCAAAAAAAGGCAGCTAAAATCTGGATAGATAATTTTTGCCTTTTCCTGGTTCCTTCTTCCTTCTTCCTTCTTCCCTCGATTACCGCTTCGAGTATTGAGGAGCTTTGCGAGCTTTCCGCAAACCGTACTTTTTCCGTTCTTTTGCCCGCGGGTCGCGAGTCAAATAGCCCTCAGTCTTCAGAGGCTTGCGGTTGTCCGGGTCTAATTGACAAAGTGCTCTAGCGACACCCAAGCGAATCGAGTCAGCCTGACCTGTCAAGCCACCGCCTTCGACTTTTACCAAAATGTCATACTCATTTTCCAGACCCAAAGTTTCCAGAGGGGCCTTAGCGAGAGCCAAATAAGTAGGGTTGAATTGCAGGTACAAATCCCCCTCTTTACCATTGACCGTCAGTATGCCAGTGCCGGGAACCAAGCGCACCCGCGCTACGGAACGCTTGCGGCGGCCGGTACCCCAGTACACAGCGCGACCGGATGTATCTGTTGCTTGCATTACTCATTTCCTCCCGGAATCGTGTGAACAATTAATTCTTCTGGTTTTTGAGCTTGGTGCGGGTGGTTGGGGCCAGCGTACACCTTGAGTTTAGTAAACAGTTGTCTGCCCAGAGAAGTGTGAGGCAGCATTCCTCGTATAGCTTCTTCGACAATTCTTTCTGGCAAACGTGCTTGCAATTTGGCAAAAGTTTCTGTTTTCATGCCGCCCGGTCTTCCAGAATGGCGGCGGTAGATTTTCTGGGTGCGTTTTTTGCCAGTAACAGCGATTTTGTCAGCATTGATGACTATTACGAAGTCGCCGGTATCCATAGAAGGAGTGTAAGTCGGTTTGTGTTTCCCCCGGAGGTACATGGCAACTTCAGTTGCCAGACGGCCCAGCCGCTGGTCGGCGGCATCGACCACGTACCACTTGTGCTCTAGGGAGTCTTGAGTAGGGACGTAAGTTTTGTTCATTGTTTGTTGTTAGTTGTCTATTAACTGTTAACTGTTGTTAGTTGTCAGTTGTCAGTTGTCAGTTGTCAGTTTTTAATTGTTAGTTGTCCTTAGTTTTTTATTAGTAGTTACCTAATGACTAATGACTAATGACTAATGACTAATGACTAATGACTAATTTGGGCTGAGTGTCGTACCAGACATCTGGGGGAAAGGGAAATTCTGAATAGCCAACCCGCAGCAGGCACAAACCTTGAGCGGGAGCGGCATATTTTACCATTTCTCGGCGTTCGTTGACCCAGATATCTGTGAAATTGTCGATCTGCCTTTCCCCGCGACCCACCTGCACCAGCAACCCCACCAGCAGCCGCATCATCCCGTACAGAAACCCGCTCGCCTGAACCTCAATATAGATAAGAGACCCAGAACGCTGACACTCGGCCGCTTGCACGTCCACCCAGGAATGGGGGCGGGCAGAACCCGCGCGGTGGAAAGCAGCCAGATGATGCCGCCCGATTAGCGGTGTCAAAGCTGTCTGAATCAAAGATTCATCCACAGGGGCGTGATAGCAGTGCCAAGCAAAAGGACGCACAAACAAATTAGGGGTCGGGTCTGTATAAAGGGTGTAGCGATAGCGCCGCCAACTGGCTGAGAACCGAGCGTGCCAGGTAGGTTCCACCTTTGCCGAAGCTCGAATTAAAATATCTTTTGCCAGTCGAGAGTTGAGAACGCTTGCCCAGCGGTGAGCCGGAATTGAACCCTGGGCGTCAAAATGGGCTACTTGAGCAGCGGCGTGAACTCCCGCATCCGTTCTCCCGGCAGCGTGCAGCGTTACCGGGCGTTCCAGAACAGTCGATATTGCTGTTTCAATTTCTTCTTGTACTGTACGCTGGTTCGGCTGTCGCTGCCAACCGTGAAAGTTAGTGCCGAGGTATTGGATCACCAGAGCAACGCGCTGTATCGATTGGGGATTTTCGATTGGGGATTTTGGATTGTCAGTCATAAATCACAAATCTCCAACCCAAAATTGAATTAAACCAGTTCAACGATCGCCATTTCGGAATTGTCTCCTTGACGGGGGACTGTTCGCACGACGCGGGTGTAGCCGCCGTTGCGCGATCCGTACCGTTCTTGTGCCGCCTCAAACAAGGCGTGCACTAACTGTTTATCGTAGATATAGCCCATAGCTTGGCGGCGAGCGGCCAAGGAGCCTTCTTTGGCCAGGGTAATCATCCTGTCCGCCTCTGAGCGCAGCGCTTTGGCGCGGGCTAGAGTGGTAGTGATTTTACCGTGGCGGATTAATTCGGTGGTCAGCGAGCGCAGTAGGGCGCGGCGCTGGTCAGCCGGTTTGCTGAGTTGGGGAACGCGACAGCGGTGACGCATAGCAGTTGGTAATTGGTAATTGGTAATTGGGCGCCGGGATAGTCCGCGAGTTTTGAGCGGTGAATTCTTTAACTTAAAAACTCACCTACTTAAAATTCAGAACTTTTTTACCCGTTACCCGTTGATTAACTTTTAGCTGATTTTTCTTGTGGCAAGGTAATGCCCAAGCGTTTTTGTAAAGCTTCAATCACTTCTTCTGCGGACTTCTGCCCGAAATTCTTGATCTCGAGCAAGTCTTCTTGGGTATAATCCAATAAGTCTGCAACTGAGTTGATCTGAGCCCGCTTGAGACAGTTGTAAGCCCGGACGGACAACTGCAATTCTTCGATCGGAATTTGGCTGGTAGGATCGGCCTCACCTGGATACTCTGGTTTGAGAGAATCTTGGGTGATGTCTTTGAGAGGTGCAAATAAATCTACCAGGATGTGGGCAGATTGACTCAAAGCTTCTTGAGGAGTCACGCTGCCATCAGTCCAGATTTCCATAATCAGCCGGTCTTTCTCGACCGTGCCGCCTACCCTAGCATCTTCAACGCTGTAGTTGACTCTGCGAATCGGCATAAAGATGGCGTCAATTTGGAGAAAATCCAAAGCCGACCCATCATCGCGACTGCGGTCTACAGCTCGGTATCCGATGCCTTTTTCAATTCGGAATTCCATTTCCAGAACTGAGCCGGGCGAGAGAGTTGCAATGTACTGGGAGCGATCGATCAATTCGACCTCTGAGGGCAAATCGAAGCGATCGGCCGTAACTGTGACAGGGCCCTCAATCCGCAACCTGCCGATTTGCGGCTGCTGAGAATGAGTTTTGAGGACGACCTCTTTCATGTTCAGGAGAATTTCTAGAACATCCTCACGTACCCCTTCGATCGTGGCAAACTCGTGATTCACGCCCGCGATTCGGACTGAAGTTACTGCCGTTCCTTCTAAGTTTGACAGCAGAACTCGCCTCAGCGCATTCCCAACAGTTGTTCCCTGACCGCGATCGAGCGGTTCCAGGACAAATTTTCCGTACTGACTGCGGTCTTTGTCAGTGTTAGACTCTATACATTCAATTTGAAACTGCGCCACGGAGTGACCTCCCTTTTCCACTTTGGATTTTTGATTTTGGATTTTAGATTGCAGAGCATACCCCTGAACGGATTTCGGATTTTGGATGGACGGGGCAACAGTTAGAACCATTAGTTTTTGACTTTAAGCAGTTAGCCATTATCCAAAATCTAAAATCTAAAATCTCAAATCGTTTTAGACTCTACGCCGCTTGGGAGGGCGACAGCCGTTGTGAGGAATTGGGGTAACATCTCTAATCAGGGTGATTTCCAGTCCCGCCCCTTGCAGCGCCCGGATTGCAGTTTCTCGACCTGCTCCTGGCCCGCTTACCATTACTTCTATTTGGCGCATTCCTTGGTCGTTGGCTCTGCGGGCAGCACTTTCTGCTGCTGTTTGAGCTGCAAAGGGAGTTCCCTTCTTAGCTCCTTTAAAACCGCTGGAACCTGCCGATGCCCAGGATATCACTTCGCCGTTGAGGTCGGTAATAGTTACAATCGTGTTGTTAAAGGTAGACTGGATGTAGCCTACCCCATTGGGTACATTCCGTTTCTGCTTTTTTGCACCAGATTTCTTGCCTGTTTGTTGTCGCGCCATATTAGTCTCTTTAACGTTTCTCTCAACTAATGTTCCGAAGCGCTAGGAGCCAGCAGCCCCCAGCGTATTTTTCCAAAAAAGATGTTACTTCTTGGAAGGTGCCTTTTTCTTGCCCGCAACTGTTCGGCGGACGCCACGACGGGTTCTGGCGTTGGTACGGGTTCGTTGTCCCCGCACCGGCAGACCCAAACGGTGACGCCGACCGCGATAAGTTCCGATGTCCATCAGGCGCTTGATGTTCATTGACTCCCAGCGCCGGAGGTCTCCTTCGATTTGGTATGTGGTTTCTACATGAGCCCGCAGAGCTGTCACGTCGGCCTCTGTTAAATCCTTGACGCGAGTGTCAGGATTTACGCCTGTTGCAGCGATAATTTTTTGGGCTCGCGACAAGCCTATTCCGTAAATGTATGTCAGACCTATTTCGACGCGCTTATCGCGTGGAAGGTCTACCCCGGCAATCCGTGCCACACTTTTTCTCTCCCTAGTTTTCCTGTTTGGCTACAATGTTCAATTAGGATGCACCTGCGTGCAGTGCCCAATCTTCTTTTTTTCTAACCTTGGCGCTGTTTGTGTTTCGGGTTAGTGCATATCACCATCACTCGACCGCGACGGCGGATGACGCGACATTTCTCACAAATTTTTTTGACAGATGCTCGAACTTTCATCTTTCTTCCTGCCTGGAGAACCCCGCTCTACCGGAGAGCAGGCACGCTGGGACTGCCCGTAGAGCGGTGGGAGGAGAGGCTGGGCAAGGTGTAGGCCTCTCCTCGATTAAATTGTATAAAGTGCGGGTTGTTTCATGAAGGAGCCCGCTTGCACCCAGTCCCATTGCTGGGTAAAGTTCGCCTGCGCCAGAGTGTGGGCGAGCGATACTTTTACGGTGTAACAATGACTTAACCCGGTACACCGCTGGGTTGTTGACGCCCTTCTCGGCAACACTACAAACGTAGCATTATAGCATAAATTTGAAGCTTTTTACCAAATTCTCTCTAAATTAAACTTAGAATTAGTTTTTAGAAAGTTTTATCTAAGCCTATTTTTTCCGAAGGCGATAAGTAATCCTGCCTTTGGTCAAGTCGTAGGGAGTCAATTCGACTTTGACGCGATCGCCAGGCAGAATTTTGATGTAGTTGCGGCGGATCTTGCCGGAAATGTGAGCTAGCACGTTAAACCCATTATCTAGGTCAACGCGAAACATCGCATTGGGCAGGGATTCCGTCACTGTCCCTTCCATTTCAATTAAATCTTGCTTAGACAATTTGGTATTTACCTCAACTCTACATTTGATTAACTAGGAGTGTCCCGCTATTTGCCTCAAAACCTATTTACTGGTAGGAGTCAAACGGGAAAGCGGGCAAGAATTCGGGCGACTTTATCGACTTCTTGACTCAACCAACCACTTGTTTTAGCTTTACTTGAGTAAAGTTGTGGCAATTAGTATCGAGTTCAATCCGGGAACTAGCAACCCTCACAAAACCTGATAGCACAAAAAGCTCCTAGTTAACATATCTTAGCAAAAGCTGGTGAGTAACAAGGTGTATTGAGAGAGTTCAAGAATCGCCAGAGAGAGCTTGCTGCAGTTCTGCGGTGACTAATTCCATCGCTCGATCGCCATCAACCACAACTAACTGTTCGCGGTTTCTGTAAAACTCAATCAAAGGTTCAGTTTGCTCCCGATAAACTTGCAATCGGCGGCGGATGGTTTCCTCATTGTCGTCCTGACGCCCCCGCGACAGCAGGCGAGCCACCAAAACATTGTCAGGAACGTCCAAATTGACAGCTCTGAGATCGCAGTCCTTTCCAGACGCACTTCCCTCACCGCCAACATCGCAGAGCAGTTTGTCAAAAAAAGCTGCCTGCGGCACTGTGCGGGGAAAGCCATCCAGAATCCAGCCAGCAGTAGCATCTGGTTGATTCATGCGTTCTTGCACGATATCCATCAATAACTCGTCAGGAACCAACTCTCCCTTATCCATGTAAGATTGTGCTTTTTGACCCAAGTCAGTTTTGGCAACTACGCAGGCGCGCAGGATGTCACCGGTAGAAATGTGGGGTATTTTCCAGAGAGCTGCTAAAAGCTGAGCCTGAGTTCCCTTTCCTGCCCCTGGAGGACCCATAAAAATCAAGTGCATTGCGATTACTTCACCATTCCTTCATATCGTTGGGAGATGACGTAAGTTTGAATTTGCTTAGCAGTTTCGATCGCGACACCTACTAAAATCAGTAGGGAAGTTGCGCCAAAACCTCTAAAAGTTTGCACTCCGATCGCGCTTTCTACAGCAGTTGGTACAATAGCCACCAGACCGAGAAATATCGCTCCCAAGAAAGTCAAACGGTTCAAAACCTTCTCCACATAATCGCTGGTTTTCTGACCCGGACGAATTCCAGGAATGCTGGCGCCCATTTTCTTCAAGTTCTGAGACATATCTACGGGGTTGACAATCAACGAAGCGTAGAAATAGCTGAAGAACAGAATCAAAGTCAGATAAAACAGCGCGTAAGCCCAAGGCGCCGGCCCGTTCGGACTCAAAACATTAGCAACTTGAACCAAAAACGGGTTATTGAGAGACTGAGCTAGGAAAGAAGGCACAATCAACACGGAAGATGCAAAAATAATCGGCATCACTCCGCCTTGATTCAAGCGCAGAGGCAGATAACTCCGGCTCTCCCGATAAACTTTGCGGCCGACTTGGCGACGGGCCGAAATAATCGGAATGCGGCGAGTACCTTCCTGAACAAAAACAATCCCGACAATCGTTACCAAAAAGACCAGTAGCAGAACGACTACACGGCCGACAACTTGCGTGTCCCCGCTTTGAGCCAATTCAAAAGTTTGTCCCAAAGAGCGCGGCAATACCGACACAATATTGATAAAAATCAGCAGCGACGCTCCGTTCCCGATACCTCGCTCGGTCACCACTTCCGATATCCACATTACAAACATCGACCCTGCTGTCAGAGCCAAAGCAGTTTGTGCGATGAATAAAGGCGATGGAGATTGAGCAAAAGGGCTGACCCAAATCGCAATGCCAATACTTTGCAGAATTGCCCAGCCCAAAGAAACGTAGCGAGTAATTTGAGAAATCTTGCGCCGCCCTGCTTCTCCTTCATTTTTCTGCAAGTCTTCTAAACTTGGCAGAGCCGCAGTTAGAAGTTGCACAATAATTGAAGCATTAATGTAGGGCAAAATCCCCAACGCGAAAATCCCCAAAGCTGACAAGCCGCCTCCTGAGAACAAATCCAGAAAGCCAATTAAAGGGCTATTTTGGACGTTTTGGGCAAAGGCGACTCGATCGATGCCGGGGACTGGCAAGTGGACACCCAGGCGTACTAAAATCAGTAAGCCAATGGTTACGAGGATGCGGCCTCGCAAACCAGCAGCTTGAGCCATCTGCATGAACGTCTCTTGTGCAGTTGGCGCTTTCTCTCTACTAACGTCCATAGTTACGATGTTGGATTTTAGATTTGCGATTTTCGACTAAATCATTTTCTGATAACAAGCTTGAGGATTTGAGATTTGGACATACTCTCAAACCTCAAATCTTCACGCAACTAATTCGCAACTTCCGCCTGCAGCTTCAATTTTGGTGCGAGCACCTGCGGTAAAAGCGGAGGCGCGCACTTGCAAAGGTACATTCAGTTCGCCATCTCCTAAGATTTTCAGCGGCCCGTCGTCTGTGGTGACAATTTTTGCTTGGATCAAAGAGGTGAGAGTAACTTCTGTGTTTGCTGGCAGCGATGCTAATTTACTTACATTAATGGTAGTGTACTGTTTCCGGTTCACTAAGGGGAAGCTTTTGAGCTTGGGCAGGCGGCGGTAAAGAGGATTTTGACCACCTTCAAAACCGGGTCTAGTGCCACTACCGGCTCTAGATTTTTGACCGCGCATCCCTTTGCCGGAGCTCGCGCCTTGACCGGCAGAAATACCTCTGCCCAAGCGTCGGGGGCGCTTTTGGGAGCCTGCTTTGGGTCGGGCGTCTTGCAATCTCATAGTTTTAGTAATTGGTGATTGGTAATTGGTATTTAGAGAGCGGGTACGCAGTAGTTTTGAGTGCGTGAGTTTTGAGTTGCGGATTTTTTTATTTTCCACGCAAGCACTTAACACTCAAAACTTACAGTTTCCCATTCTCGCGAGCCCTAACCGTATAGGTTTTCTACTGGAATTCCGCGCTCTTGAGCAACTTCGGACAAGGTGCGGAGGGTGGAAAGGGCATTTACTGCGGCTCGGGCGTTGTTTAAGGGATTTCCGGAACCTAGCTGTTTGGCTAAGATATTGCGGACTCCTGCTAGTTCGAGAACAGTTCGCACTGCTCCCCCTGCAATTACCCCGGTTCCCGGAGCGGCCGGCCGCATCATCACTTTAGCTCCGCCACCGTCACCGTTGATGGGGTGAGGGATGGAGTTAGATTTGGTGAGGGGGACTTCAATTAGGTGCTTTTTGCCGTCAGCGACGCCTTTTTTAACGGCACCGATTACGTCGCTAGCTTTGCCGACTCCTACTCCAACTTGACCGCGTTCGTTGCCGATAATGACTATGGCGCGGAAGCTAAGTTTTTTCCCGCCTTTGACTACTTTAGTAACGCGCCGAATCTGAACGACCCGCTCTTGCCATTCGGATTCTTTTTCGCGCGTTTTATTATTGCTGCTTTTTTTCTTGTTGCGCTGTTCTTTTTGTTCTGCCATAGTTTTGTCCTGTGGGAATTAGTAATTGGTGAAAGGCGATCGGCAAGTGGTAATTGTTTGAGTAAAAAGTAAAAATAGAAGAAATCTGGATATTGCCTTTTAACTTTCAACTTTTGACTTTTTACTTTTTAATTACTCATTACCCGCTACCCATTACCCCCTCTAGAAGTCTAACCCCGCTTCGCGAGCTGCTTCTGCGAGGGCTTTGACACGACCGTGATAGAGGTTGCCCCCCCTATCGAATACGACTTTGACTATGCCAGCGCTGGAACAGCGTTTGGCAATCAACTGACCGACTTGCACGCTCGCGGAGCAGTTGCCGCCAGAACTGAGAGTTGACTTCAATTCGGGATCGAGGGTTGACGCGGCGACCAAAGTGTGCTGGGCGGTGTCGTCGATTACTTGAGCGTAGATGTGCTGCTCCGATCGAAATACCGCTAGTCTGGGACGTTCGGAGGTGCCGAACACCTTGCGCCGAACACGGCGGTGTCTGCGCTGGACTGATTCTTTGCGAGTAAGCTTCATTGTTACTTCTTACCTGTTTTGCCTGTTTTACCAGCTTTGCGCCGGACGACTTCGCCGCTGTAGCGAATGCCTTTGCCCTTATAGACTTCGGGCGGACGCACCGCGCGGATGCGGGCTGCTGTATTGCCTACGAGTTCTTTGTCAATGCCGGAGACAATGACGTTGGTGTTGCCTTCAACTGCCATTGTGATGCCTTCTGGAGGGGGCATTTCAACGGGTTTGCTGTAACCGACGTTTAAAATCAGGTTCCGTCCTTGAACCTGTGCCCGATAACCTGTGCCGATAATTTCGAGGCGCCGCTGAAAACCTTGGGATACACCTTCGACCATGTTGGCGACTAGGGTGCGGCACAAGCCGTGCAGTTGTCTGGCGACGCGAGATTCGTCTCGCCGGGTAACGAGTAAAGTCTCGCCTTCGAGTCCCATGACGATTTCGGCTGGGATAACTCGGGAAAGTTCACCTTTAGGGCCTTTGACGGCTACTTTTTGACCGTCTAGGGTGATGGTGACTTTATTGGGAATGCTAATCGGACGCTTGCCAATTCGCGACATAGTTTTTTGTCCTTTGTTTTTAGTTATTAGTCCTTGATTATTAGTCTTTAGTTATTAGTCCTTAGTGATTGATTTTGGAGTCTGTTGCCAACGACCAGCGACTAATGACTAATGACTAATGACTACCAAACATAACAAAGCACTTCACCGCCCAAACCTTGGCGTCGAGCTTCTCTATCCGTCATAATGCCGCTGGAGGTGGAAATAATGGCAATGCCAATTCCGCCTAATACTCTGGGCAATTCTTTACGGTTCGAGTAAACGCGCAGTCCTGGTTTGCTGACTCGCTTAAGTGCCGTGATAATGGGCTTGCGAGTTTTACCTTTGTACTTTAGAGAAAGCACTAAATGTCGCTTGACCCCTTCTGCTTCTGCTTCTTCAAATTCGCCGATGAAGCCTTCACTTTTGAGGACTTGGGCGATGCTGCGGGTCATTTTTGTAGCTGGAATTTGCGTTGTTTGGTGGCGCGCCATGCAAGAATTGCGAATGCGCGTCAACATATCTGCTATGGTATCGTTAGCTGCCATCTTTTGCTTCTTACTCTAGTGCTTAGTTGTCCCGGAACGGCATTCCCATTTCTTTAAGCAAGGCGCGTCCTTCTTCGTCGGTGTTTGCTGTGGTGATAATTGAAATGTCCATGCCTCGAATTTGATCGATGCGGTCATATTCTATTTCTGGAAAAATTAGCTGTTCTCTCAGACCCAAGCTGTAGTTGCCGCGCCCGTCGAAGCTTTTGGGGCTGATGCCGCGGAAGTCGCGGATTCGGGGGAGTGCCAGGTTGATCAGCCGATCGAGAAAATCGTACATCCGATCGGCGCGCAGCGTCACCATAACGCCGACTGGTACTCCTTTGCGGATTTTGAAGCCTGCGATCGCTTTTTTCGCCCGCGTCACTACTGGTTTTTGCCCGGTGATGATGCCAATTTCGTTGATCGACGAATCCAGTGCCTTAGCGTTTTGAGATGCTTCTCCCAAACCGCGGTTCACTGTGACTTTGACGAGTTTGGGAACCTGATGGATATTAGTATATTTAAACTGATCCATCAGTGTCGGAACGATTTTTTCTTGATAAACAACCTTGAGTTTGTCCGGCATAGTTTTTGTGTTTCGTTAACTGTCCCTGGGCTTGGTCAGGGAATTTGTCGCTTGTCAGTCTCACCGATGTTAGTTATTAGTTGAGAAGTCACTTGCCAGAAGGCGGACTAATGACTGAGGACTGATAACCAATCACTATTGATCGATGATTTCTCCAGTTTTTTTGAGCTGTCGCAGTTTCCGGCCGTCTTCGCTAAATGTATAGCAAACGCGGCTAGCTATTTTTTCTTTTTCGGAATAGTGCATGACATTTGAGCTGTGAATGGGAGCCTCAAACGTGAGTATTTTCCCGGACTCTCCCTCTTGCTGGGGCTTGACGTGCTTTGTTCTGATGTTTACACCTTTAACAATTACTTTGCTGACTTTAGGATATGTCTTTAAGATTTCTCCGACTTTTCCTTTCTCTTTGCCAGTAATTATTTGCACGGTGTCGCCTGCTTTGACGTGCATTCTGTAGCGCTGCGATTCGCTAGTTGGTTTACCCTTTTTTCCGTACATTTTAAAGTACCTCCGGGGCTAAGGAAACGATTTTAGTAAAGTTTTTGTCGCGCAGTTCGCGGGCGACGGGGCCGAAGACGCGAGTGCCTTTGGGGTTGCCGTCTACGTTGATAATAACGGCGGCGTTATCGTCAAAACGAATGCTCATGCCGCTGTCGCGGCGCAGGCCTTTGCGGGTTCTGACAATGACGGCCCGGACGACATCTGATTTTTTGACGGCCATATTGGGGATGGCGTCTTTGACGACGGCAATGATGACATCGCCGACTCCGCCGTAGCGGCGGTTGCCGCCTCCCAATACGCGGATGCACATCAGTTTGCGGGCTCCGCTATTGTCGGCGACATTGAGGTATGTCTGGGGTTGAATCATGGTGATTGGGGAAAAGGTAATTTGATGCTTGCTAACTGATAACTGCTAATTGCTAATTGATGGTTAATCACAGGGTCGATCGATTGATTAGACGATCGCACACTTAAGAGCAATTAAGAATTAACTGTTAGCCATTTTTTGCACCGAAAATCTCAGCAACCGTCCAGCGTTTGGTTTTGCTCAGTGGGCGAGTTTCAGTGATGCGGACGCGATCGCCCGATTTGCACTGATTTTCTTCGTCGTGAGCTTTGTACCGCTTGGTGCGGACTACGATTTTGCCGTATTTGGTGTGGGAGGAGCGGTTTTCGATTGCTACCACGACGGTTTTATCCATCTTGTCGCTGACTACTACGCCAACTCGTTCTTTAATTGCCATAGCTACCTATTTTTGTTGTGCAATTGACTTTTTTTTAGCTACTGTGCGATGGTCGGCTCGGCTGCTTCTGACTCTTGGCTGACTGCTGGGGTTGGAGCAGGCTGTGCTACCTGTTTAGATGCGGCTAATTTTTCTGTCGCTTCTTTCTCAGCAACGATTTGGCGCTCGCGTTCAACTGTCATCAATTGAGCTAGCCGGTGTTTGGCGTGCTTGAACAGGTGAGGCTTTTCCATGCGACCAGTAGCTTGCTGGAGCCGCAATTCCATTAGTTGGCGCTTGACGGCTAAAATTTGCTCTGCTACTTCAGCATCGCTTAATTCTCTAGCTTCTTTAATCTTGGTCAAAGACATAATTGTGTGCTTTCTCGTTAGCGATCTCGGTATGACAGAAGACAGAATTGTCTAGATGGTGAATGTCGAAGGAAAGAAAAGTTATGAATGACCTATTTTAAATTGCTGTAGCCGTTTAAAATTTTGACCAATGCCGACCTACTTCTACCTTCGATTATCGCTATGACTGGTCTTCTTCGCGAGTGATGAACTTGGTTTTAATTGGTAACTTGAAAGATGCCAAACGCATGGCTTCGCGGGCAGTTTCTTCACTTACACCGCCAATTTCAAACATTACCCGGCCCGGTTTGACCACGGCAACCCAAAACTCTGGTGCACCTTTACCAGAACCCATCCGGGTTTCTGCGGCGCGCTGGGTGACTGGTTTGTCGGGAAAAATACGAATCCAGATTTTGCCGCCCCGGCGGATATAGCGGGTCATGGCGCGGCGTCCGGCTTCTATTTGGCGGGAAGTGATCCAGGCGGGTTCGACAGCTTGGAGCGCGAAGTCGCCAAAGCTAACTGTATTGCCGCGGGTGGCAATACCGCTCATTCGCCCGCGCTGTTGTTTGCGGAATTTGGTTCTTTTAGGGCTTAACATGGCTTTGGGAGTTGGGTAATTGGTAATTGGTAATTGCTAATTGGTGATTGCTAATTGCTAATTGGTTTGGAACAACTCACACTTAACAAATGACAACTAACAGTTAACAATTAGCTAGCCTTCGTTCGATCGATCTTCAAAGTTCTGGCGGCGGCGCCTTTGTTTGGTGCGGGGCACTGCTGCATTTGGTGCAGCTTCTTGTTCTTGTCCGGGAATAATTTCGCCTTTGAAAACCCAAACTTTAATGCCGAGAATACCGTAGATGGTTTGAGCAGTGCAGTAGGAGTAGTCGATGTCGGCCCGCAGGGTGTGCAACGGGACTCTTCCTTCGCGTGTCCATTCGGTACGAGCGATTTCTGCGCCGTTGAGGCGTCCGCTGACTTGAATTTTGATGCCTTGGATGCCGACTTTTTGAGCGCGGGTGATTGCTTGGCGGACGACTCGGCGGAAGGATACGCGCCGTTCTAGTTGCTGAGCGATGTATTCCGCGATCAGTGTGGCATCGGCGTCTACTCGCTGAACTTCGACGACGTTGATGCGGATTTGGCGGTTGCTACCGAGTTGCTGCTGCAAACCGACGCGCAAGGTTTCGATGCCTGCTCCGCCGCGACCTACGACAACGCCTGGTCTGGCGGTGAACACTTCTAGGTCGATTTGATCGGCTTTCCGCTCAATTTTGACCGAGGAAATGCCCGCATTGTTGAGCGTTTTACGAACGTACTTGCGAATTTTATAGTCTTCTTGCAAGAGTTCTGGATAGTTTTTGGGGTCAGCAAACCAGCGAGAGCGGTGCTCTTGGGTAATGCCGAGACGAAAACCAATTGGATGTATTTTTTGGCCCATAATAGTTGATGAGTTAATTGGTATTTGGTAATTGGTAACTGGTAATTGGTAATTGGTGATTACCAATTTTTTTCAACTTTAAGCTGTTTATTACCTATTACGTTTTTCCCTGGTTTAGTTTTCTACGAGGGGAGCTACTACTACGGTAATGTGACAGGTTGGCTTGCGGATTTGGTAGGCGCGACCTTGAGCGCGGGGTCTAAAGCGTTTGAGGACTGGGCCTTGGTCTGCGTAAGCTTGAGAAACTACCAGCTTAGATTTATCCAATCCTGCGTTGTGTTCGGCGTTGGCTACTGCCGATCGCAAAACCTTGACGATTGGTTCGCAGGCGCGGTAGGGCATGAATTCGAGTAAAATCAGCGCTTCTTGGTAGCTTTTGCCGCGAATTTGGTCGAGGACTCGGCGCACCTTGAAGGGGGATGTCCGGATGTAACGGGCGATCGCCTTAATTTCGGATGTGGTATCTATAGCCATTTCGATTTGGGTAATTGGTAGTTGGTAATTGGGGAAAAGGTAATTAATAATTCGGAAAAAGTTTTTCCGACCACGTATTACCTGTCACCTAATTAGGCTATTTTTTACTTGTCTTTCTATCACCACTTTTAGCGTGACCTCTAAAGGTACGAGTGGGGGAAAATTCTCCGAGTTTGTGACCTACCATTTGGTCTGTGAGGTAGACGGGTACGTGCTGTCTGCCGTTGTGAACGGCGATCGTGTGACCTACCATTTGGGGCAGGATTGTGGAAGATCGCGACCAAGTTTTAATTACTTGTTTTTGGCCGGCGGCGTTGAGTTTTTCGATTTTTGTCATCAGAGCATCTGCGACAAAGGGGCCTTTTTTTAGCGATCGAGACATGATTTTTTAGTGATTCAGGAGTTATTAGTCAGCTTTCAGCCGTAATTGGTCATCAGTCCTCAGCCATTAGTTAGCCGTTAACAACTAAGCACTGAAGACTGCTGACTGATTACTAGCTTTGTCTACCGCCCTTGCCGCGCTTGGAAGATTTGCGGCGTCGGCGGACGATTAAAGCGTCGCTGCGCTTGTTTTTGCGTCGAGTTTTTGCACCCAATGCTGGTTTACCCCAAGGAGTGACAGGCCCCGGACGTCCGATAGGAGCTCTGCCTTCGCCACCGCCGTGCGGGTGGTCTACCGGGTTCATGACACTACCGCGAACGGTGGGTCTGCGGCCTTTCCAGCGGGTGCGACCTGCTTTGCCGAGGCTGATGTTTCTGGCGTCTGTGTTGCCGACTTGACCGATGGTGGCGTAGCAGTCGGCGCGGACTTTGCGCTGTTCGCCAGATGGCAGTTTAAGGGTAACGTAGCTACCTTCTTTTGCCATTAGCTGAGCGCTGGAGCCTGCGGAGCGAACGATTTGTCCGCCTTTTCCGGGTACTAGCTCGACGTTGTGGATGCTCGTACCGAGGGGAATGTTCTTCAGGGGGAGGGCGTTGCCGATTTCGATCGGCGCGTCTGGGCCTGAGACAATTACGGTACCGACGTTTAAGTTGAGCGGGTGCAGGATGTACCGTTTTTCGCCGTCTTTGTAGAACAGGAGGGCGATGCGGGCGTTGCGATTGGGATCGTATTCGATCGCCTTGACGGTAGCGGGAATGCTGTGTTTGTCGCGGCGGAAGTCGATGTCTCTATAAAGCCGTTTGTGACCGCCTCCCCGGTGGCGACAGGTGATGACGCCTCGGTTGTTGCGGCCTTGTTTGGTGTGCTTGTTGTTGGTTAGAGACTTTTCTGGTTCTGATTTGGTAATTTCAGCGAAGTCCGAGACGGTTTGTTCTCGGGTGCTGGAGGTATAAGGTCGGTAAGAACGGATGCCCATAATCGATTTTAGATTTTAGATTTTAGATTTGGGATGCAAGGACTTGGCGGTTTTGGATTTTAGATTTGGGATTATTCAGTTAACTTGGTAACTTTCTGGGTTTGGTATTTTCACCAGTTAACCGCAATCTAAAATCTAAAATCTAAAATCCAAAATTGGCTAAACTTCTGGGAATAGGAGTTTGCGGATCGAGTCTCCGTCGGTCAGAGTTACGGTTGCTCGCTTGTAACAAGGTTTAAAGCCGACGAATTTGCCAACTCGACGCTTTTTGCGCGGCGGGTTTTGGGTGTTGACGCCGATGACTTTAACCTTAAATAGTTCTTCGATTGCAGCTTTGATTTGAGGCTTCGTCGCTTTGGGGGCTACGTCGAATGTGAATTGATTTAATTCCATCATTCGGGTAGCTTTCTCGGTGAGAATCGGACGCTGGATCAAATCTGCGTAGTCGCGGGGGTCGATTTTACTCACCGTAAATCTCCTGAATTTTAGCTATGGCTGTAGATGTGACGATAATTTTGTCAGCCGCGAGAACGTCGTAAACATTCAGGGAAGTTGCCAAGATGACGTTTACTAATTCGATATTGCGTCCTGATAAGTAGACGTTTGGTTGCGGTTCTGGCAAGATTAACAGAACTTTTGTATCGGCTTCGATGCCCCAGCGGGATATCGCACTCAGCAATTCTTTGCTTTTGGGTCTCGGAAATTGCTCTGCAAATTCTTCAACCACAATGATGTCTTCGGTGCGACTTTGGAATGCTGTCCGCAAAGCGAGACGGCGTTCCTTTTTGTTCATTTTGACTTCAAAGTCTCTCGGTTTTGGCCCGAAGATGACACCGCCGCCCCGCCACAGCGGAGAACGGATTGAACCTGCTCTGGCTCGACCCGTGCCTTTTTGACGCCAGGGTTTGCGACCGCCGCCTCTGACTTCCGATCGAGTTTTGGTGCAAGCATTTCCTTGACGGGCGTTATTCAGTTGCCGCGTCAATGCTCTGTGAACGATGTGAGAAGCATTTTCTTCTTTGGCTACGCGCAGTTCTAAAGTTGTTTCCCCAACTTCTTCGCCTTGCCAATTTCGGACTACACAATTAACCATATCTTTTGTCCTTTGTCTGTTGTTAGTTGTCTGTTGTTAGTTGTCTGTTGTCTGTTGTCTGTCGTCTGTTGTCTGTTCTCAGGTCTTAGTTTTCAGCTCTTAGTTTTCAGCTTTTAGTTCTTAGTTATTGCTTGCTACTAATGGCCAACCACTATCTACTGACTGCTGACTACTGACTAATGACTACTGACTAACGTCCTACTTTTTTCTCAGGCACAACATTGACTAAGGCGCCAGCTTTGCCGGGAACTGCTCCCTTAATTAGCAGCAAATTCTGCTCTGTATCCACCCGGACAATTGTTAGTTTGCGGACGGTGACTTGAACGTTGCCCATACGTCCCGCCATTCTTTTCCCGGGATAAACGCGACCCGGAGTAGTTCCAGGTCCGATCGATCCAGGCTCGCGGTGGTTCTTGGAACCGTGAGACATCGGGCCTCGTTTAAAGTTGTGGCGCTTTTGAAAACCTGCAAAACCTTTACCGATGCTTGTACCGATGACATCTACTATTTGTCCCGGTGTAAAGGTATCTGCTTTTAGTTGTTGACCTAATTCAAATGAACTGGTGTCTTCCAATCGGTATTCCTGCAAGTGGCGCAGTGGATTCGCCCCCGACTTGGCAAGGTGTCCTAGTTCTGGCTTGTTGAGAGCCTTTGGTTTGACTTCGTTGTATCCAACTTGAACGGCACCGTAGCCGTCAGTTTGTTTTGTTTTGATTTGAGTTACTGTACAAGGCCCTGCTTGTATGACGGTGACGGGGATGGCTCTCCCTTCGGCGTCAAACACTTGAGTCATGCCTAGTTTAGTGCCAAGAATGCCTACAGACACGGATTTTTTTCCTTTTATTTACGCAAGAGGTTTCGGATTGCGAAAGTTACGTCAATCCGCTTGCTCTTGTGCAGAAACATTTATTTCAGTGTTCCTGCAATTAACTGTTATCAACCAACAGCCTTCCTCTGTGTTTAAAATTTGAGTTTTAAATTTGGGAGCGAGCTTGTGGAAGTCTTGCAAGGGTTGAGATTCGCGGCTTTTTACCGACTCTATCTCCGAGTTTTGTCTCGGTCTTGCTTGTTTGTGCCAGGACTTGAGCAGCAAACTACTCAGTATCCTTTACGGCGACAATTCACAATAGTACATGAAGTGTTTGCCGTTTGTCAAGGCCGGGATGAGAATTTTTCGGCTCAACTTTAGGATTTATAATATTTCCAGCTCGCAAGCAGCGATCGACCAAATTTTGATACAGCAGGAAACACAAATTTATGGGACTGATTACGACGGGATCTGATGTGATTCGGGATTTGGAAAAGTCGGGGTCGCTGGCCCTGTACGTTCCTTTAGAGGGAGGATTTGAGGGGCGCTACCTGCGGCGGCTGAGGGCTGCAGGTTACGGGGCGCACACGATCTCGGCGCGGGGTTTGGGTGATTTGGCGATGTATTTGACGGGGGTTCACGGGGTGCGGCCGCCGCATTTGGGCAAGAAAACTACTGGCAACGAAGCGGCCGTGGGTTATACGTGGTTCGTGCCGCCGATTTTGCAAACTCAATTAGACAATTTGCCGCCGAAAGCAAAAGGACTGGTGCTGTGGATTATTGAAGGGCACATTTTGTCGAATCAGGAGATTGAGTATTTGACTGTTTTGCCGACGTTAGAACCGCGAGTTAAAATAGCAGTGGAGATGGGAGGCGATCGAGCTTTTAGCTGGAAGCCACTTAAAGACGCTTTAGTTGCAGCTTAAATTCCGCTATTTGCGATCGCAAATCAACTAAAAAAACGCAGCGAGCAACAAAAGCTCAACAGCTTCTGCTCGCTGGTTTTGATATATTTGGGAAAAACTTAATTAACAGGAAAAATCTTATGCTTCAGAACCGCGATTATACCATAATCATTGACAAAAGCGGCAGTATGTACACGAAAGACCAGATGGGCGGTAAAAGTCGCTGGGCGCTCATGCAAGAATCGACGATCGCATTGGCGAATAAATGTGAAGAACTAGATCCTGATGGCATAACAGTTTATTTGTTTTCCGGTCGCTTCAAGCGCTACGACAACGTAACATCCGCTAAAGTCGTGCAAATTTTCCAAGAAAACGAACCTTCGGGAACTACGAATTTAGGTGCAGTGCTGCAAGATGCTCTGAACAGTTTTTTTCAGCGCAAAGCATCCGGTAAGACCAAGCAAAATGGGGAAACAATATTAGTGGTGACCGACGGGGAACCGGACGATCGCAAAGAAGTGATGAAAACGATTATAGAGGCTTCGCGGAAGCTCGATCGAGATGAAGAGCTGGCGATTTCTTTCATTCAAGTAGGGAATGCGCCGGAAGCTACTAAGTTTCTCAAGATATTGGATGACGAACTGCAAAGCGCTGGGGCTAAATTCGATATCGTTGATACTGTCACGATGGAGGATATTGAAGGAATGACCCTGACGGAGGTATTGCTGAATGCAATAACTGATTGAGGAGGCGGGAGAATTTCCCGTGATTATATTGGGGGCAGTTGACCCAGCAGGATTTTTTAGGGGGTTTAAGTTATGGAATCGATCGAGCGCCTGTTAGGTGAACTTAAGGCAGAGTATCAAGCATCTCAAAAAATTGCTGAGTTGAAAAGTCAGGCGCCGGCGCAAGCACAAGCGCCGTCAAATGCAACATTTAAAACATCAGATATAAATTTGTATGCTAGTCCTTTGGATCGGGATTTAGCTCAAATTAAGGCTGAGTACGAATCGCCAAATAAAGCTCAGGAAGTCGCTTCACTGCAACCGCTTAAGGCTGAGCACGAAGCCCCAAATAAAGCTCAGGAAGTCGCTTCACTGCAACCGCAACCAGCAGAAAAAGTCGCGGGGCCGCAGTTGGACGTACAAACGCACAGACAGAAAGTTAGGCAAGCTCAGGTTTGGCTGAAAAAGTTGGATAAGAATTCCGATGAGGGATATTGGTTCGATCAGTTTGCTTTTAGGTATTCTTCGAGGATAGATGCGGCGATCGACTATTTGCAAGCTGTGAAGGAGTTTGATTGATTAAACTACACGGTATTCACAATTTGTAAGGACGTTTTTTGGTTAATTGCCATCTCTATTTGCTGTAAAGACACGGCAGTGCCGTGTCTTTACAAAGCGTAAAATAAATATCATTTGTATCACGCGGGATTTAGGATACGGCAGTGCCGTATCCCTACAAATGACCAGCAAATAAATATCATTTATAGGAACACAGCACAGTTATTTCCTGTGGCTGCCCCAACCACGGGGAGGATTGCTCCTATACTAAATTTTTGGACACAGATGTAGGATTCAACAAAAACAAAGCCGCCTTTTTTGCTGTATCTTCAGATAGCTGAATTTGTTTTAACTCAACAATACCTTCACTGATAAAAGTATCTCTCAAAGCAGCTTTTTCTCCACTGTTAAAACTCGTTTCGTAAAACACTTCTCTAATTCCAGCGGCAATGACTAATTTCAAACAATAGATGCAGGGTTCTAAAGTGACGTAAATACTAGCCCCAGCAGTAGATATACCGTGTTTGGCAGCTTTGGCGATCGCATTTGCTTCCGCGTGAACCGCCCTTGATGGCAAAGTTTTACTGGCGTCGCAACTACTCAAACCAGGATAGCAGAAGCCTTGAGTAGTACAGTGTGCCGAACCTGACGGCGAACCGTTGTAACCCGTTGCTAAAACTTGCCTGTTTTTAGTTATCACTGCGCCTACGGGAAAAGCCAGACAAGTCGATCGAGTGGCAGCCAATTTTGCTAACATTAAAAAGTATTCGTCCCAGGTCGGTCTTTCTTCTTCTAAATTCATCTTCGATCCTGAATGTATTGCTCGCTCGTTTTCAGACACTGGGCCGCTTTCTGCAATTCTATTCCTAAATAACCAATATGCTCGCCTTTGATGGCAGGGGAAGCCGCACAAATTTCTCGCACTAACTTGAGAGGGTTTTTTCCCGAATAACAGGTGACAACTTCGCCGCTGCCCGGGGTGGTTTGCGTGACTACTATCTGATTGTCGGCTACTTCAACTAAAAAATTGCCTGCTGCATCGAAAAAGTCTCGATCTTCGCAGATTTTAGCATATTGGGTTTGAATTAGTCGATCGGCATTTTCAAAGGTATCGTCATACAAGTGAGCCGATTGACTCAGCGTTACCAAGGGGCCCATTGTCAAATTATAATCGGAACGCCTCGCAATTTCATCTCGAATGTGCTGCTGCAAAGCCCGCAAACCCATTGCATTGGCCGGCCAAGCCGCAAACATATCGTTACTGCGGAGAGTTGCAGTTAGCGATATTTCACCGTCCACAACTCGCACCCAAATGTGATTTAAACAAGGACTGCCGCTGTGCTGGTGGTCGGAGGAACCGTCAGGCCTTCTGTTAATATTTCCCCCGGCATCCCACAAACTAATTACAGCACTTGCCGCGTCAATTTCTTTAATTAGTTTGGCAATCACTTCTTCAATTTGATCGCGACCAAACCACGACCGCATCCGCTGTGCGTAGGTATATTTAATGCCTTCGTTATACGGGGCATCTTCCAGCATTTGCGGTTTGTACTGTTCGAGGAAATCGCGGTCGATTGGTAAGTAATTCGGTTCGGGAAAATAGAACTCGGCAGGTTCATCTGTAATCACTGCCATTAAGTCAATTAATTCTTGCCACTGTCCGTCGTAACCAGTCGGCCGCAAGGTGCCGGTGGTCTTAATTCGGTGGATGATTTTTACCCAAGTTTCGGCAATAGTTTTGCCTTCGATTCTGTGTCCGTATTTCTGACCGGGGAGTACAGTCGGGACGATTTCGACTAACGGAAAAGTTACGGTTTCTCCCCAAGGTTCAACAGATTCTTTTTGGGCAAAAGACTTGACAAAAATCACTGTTTCTGCTAAATTATTGGCTTCTTTCCATTCTATTTTCTGACGCAATAGTTCTAAGGCTTCTGCTGCTATTTCAATATCAATGTAGCCAAATATTGAAGATTTAATTAGCCAGCAATCTCTACCAGTATCGCTTTTGCCTGCTTCAAAGCCGTTGCGAAAAAAGTCGAGCAAGCACGCTGCCGCACCCGAATTGCGGTCTTCTTTGGTAGCGTTGAGAATTACTAAAAAGCGGACGTGGGGATTGCACAGCAAGTTTCTAATTAAGAAGTTGATGCCGCGAGTAGGAGAGTAGAGTTGTCCGATCGCAGCATATTCTTGAGGTTGTAAATGTTTGCCGATCGCACTTTTTACTGTCCAGCCGCTGACAATGGCTGTTTGCCCCGTTCCACAAATTAATTGATTGGGTTTGTATAGGGGTTTGTACTCAAATTTATTGACGAGATTTGTGGCTGTCATGGTTTACCGTTTTTTGCACCGCGTACTACTATATCAATAGTGTGGATGGTTTGAAGGCGCGAGATCAATCATCTTTATGTCGTCGCTGCAACGATTTGTTATGCTGCGTCAACGCAGATCGTTGCCTGAATGTCTTTTACAGCGAGAGCCTTCACCGGAATTGAAATCACAAACTCTGTACCTTGACCTAAAGTTGAGTTGACTTCTAGAGTTCCAGAGTGTTTCTGGACTACGATTTGACGAGCGATCGCCAATCCTAGCCCTGTTCCTTGCCCCACGCCTTTGGTGGTAAACAGATGCTCAAAGATTTTTGGCTTCACCGCATCCGTAATCCCAATCCCATTATCCTGAATTCGGATCACTGCCTGAGATTCCGACAATTGCGTCTTGACAGTAATCTGGTTGGGGTTAGCTTTGATCTGAGCAAAACTGCGTCCTTGATTTGATTCCTCAAGGGCATCGATCGCATTTGCCAGCAGATTCATAAATACCTGATTCAACTGTCCCGCAAAGCATTCTACCTGTGGCAGATCCCCATAGTCTGTGATGACTTGAATTTCCGGGCGAGATTCGTTGGCTTTGAGGCGATGCTTGAGAATCAAGATCGTGCTGTCAATGCCGTCGTGGATATTGTAAGGAATGGGCAGATCGCTATCCGAACGCGAGAAGGTTCTTAAACTGGTGCTGATTGTGTGAATGCGATCGACTCCTTCTTGCATCGAATCGATTAACTTGGGTAAATCCTCTTGTAAATATTCCAAATCTATTTCCTCCACGAATTCCTGTAGTGAGGCACTTGGATAAGGGAGTTCTTTTTGGTATAACTCAATTAGTTGAAAGAGGTCTTTAATATAGTCCTGAGCGGGTTTGAGATTGCCAGCAATAAAGCAAAGCGGGTTATTAATTTCGTGCGCGACACCCGCGACTAAATTCCCCAAAGCACACATCTTTTCGGTGTGGACTAAATGAAGCTGAGACTCTTGCAGTTGTGTAAGTGCGGCTTCTAAATCAGCCGTTTGCTCAGCTACACGCTGTTCGAGATTTTTAGTTAACTGCCGTAGCTGCAAATGAGTTTTCACCCGTGCTAGCACCTCCTGTTCTTGAAAGGGTTTGGTGATGTAGTCCACAGCACCCAGGACAAATCCTTTCACCTTACTGTCGGCATCGGAGAGAGCGGTCATAAAAATGATCGGAATACTGGCTGTTGTCGGATCTGCCTTCAGACGTTTGCAGGTTTCAAAGCCGTCAATTCCTGGCATTTGAACGTCGAGCAAGATCAGATCGGGAGGATAAGCTTGGACTCGCTTAAGAGCGCGATCGCCATCGAGCGCGGTTGCTACTTCGTACCCCGCATCACTTAAGGTTTCACAAACCACTTCTAAGTTCGCAGGGGTATCATCCACCACCAGAATTAATTCAGGACTAGACATCGGCTTTCTTCTCTGTGAGGTGTTGTTGTAGCAACTCTTCAATCTCTTCGGCTTTAAATTGCTTAGCAAGCCGAATAATTTGTGAGGCAAAATCTGCGTAGCCAGGGTTAGAGTGAGCAATATGCTCTGTGTGTTCTCGGAGCCGTTTTAAGTTGCCTTTATGTGCCATTTCTAGTAACGTATTTAACTCTAATGGGGAAGGAATAATCAGCCCTTCAGGGTTCTCTAATGGAGTCGCTGGAGTGGATGAACCCGACTCGTTTGAGGCTGTAATTTCATATTTCCACTTTAATTCCAAATGAGTGGCTAAGAGGTTAAATAATTCACTGACTTCCACTGGCTTGGCCAGAAAATCATTTCCCCCTGCATCTAAACTCATCTGTCGATAGGCTTGTGCCACTGATGCAGAAGAGACAATGATCTTCTGGTGTTGCAAATCCTTTGCACTCCGAATTTGTTTGAGCAGTTCAAAGCCATCCATGACTGGCATTGCCAAGTCTGTAATCACTAAGTCAGGTTGAGACTGTCGTATTTTTTCCAATCCTTCTTGTCCATTTTCGGCCTCACTAACTTGGAATCCTAGTGGCTCTAACAAGTTGAAGAGAACGGCTCGGTTTTCCCAACGATCGTCTACCACCAGAATGCTGCGTCGTTGTCCTTCGTAACCAATAATTTGTTTTCCAGTTGTGATGGAGTTTTGCTCGGCCCAATCGGTGGCGATCGCCAGTTCCACCTCAAAAAAGAATTCACTGCCGACTCCGGGTTGGCTCTTAACTTGGATTTGTCCGTTCATAAGTTGGACAATCCTTTGGCTGATGGCGAGTCCTAAACCCGTGCCCTCGGCTTGGCGCTGGCGATCGCCCACTTGTTCAAAAGCCTGAAAAATTTTATCCAATTGATCGGGCGCAATTCCTACGCCGGTATCCTCAATTTGAAATTTGAAAGAGCGAGGGGACGGATTGGGAGGATTCTCAACTACGGCAACCTTGAGCGTGACAGAACCTTTGTCGGTGAATTTAATCGCATTTCCCACCAAGTTGAGTAATACCTGACGCAGCCGTTTTTCATCAACAAAAATCCCTTCAGGCAACTGCGGATCGGGCTCGTAAACGAAGTCAATGCCTTTTTGGTCAGCACGAATACGGCAGATTTCAGCCACACCTTGGAGGAATGAGGGAAAGTGAATCGCTTTAGGTGTGAGTTCTAGTTTGCCGGCTTCAATTTTGGACAAGTCCAACACATCGTTAATCAGCGTCAGTAAATGAGAACCACACTGGTGAATGATTTCTACTCCATGACGTTCTTTCGCTGGCAACGCTTTGGATCGGTTGAGGATTTGAGCATAGCCCAAAATACCGTTGAGGGGAGTGCGGAGTTCGTGGCTCATGTTGGCAAGAAAATCACTCTTTGCTTTGTTGGCATTGTCTGCTGCTTCCTTTGCAGACTTGAGTTCGGCGGTGCGTTGTTCAACTCGCTGTTCAAGCTGCTGGTTAGTTTGCTCTAGGGCGGTGAAGGAATCGCGCAACTGCTGCGCCATTCGGTTAAAGGATTGAGCAAGTACACCCAGTTCTTTAACGCCAGAGGCTTCGACGTTTTGGTCGAGTTTTCCTTCGGCGATGGCTTCCGATGCGTGACTCAGCAGCAAAATGGGTCGAGCAATCCAGCGCGAGGTGTAGATACCCAAAACCGTTGCCAGTCCTAATGCGCCTAAGCACAGCCAAATCGTGTTGACTGTGTTGGCATTAATTCGTCCCATGAAATCTGATTCGGGCACGGCGACGACTACGAGCCAGTCCAATCCCCATTCGTCCTGCCAGGGAGTTACTTGAACAAACTCCCGCTCACCCTGGAGCTGAAAGTCTAGCTGCTGGACGGTTTGAATGGTTTTGAGAGCGCCGAAGCGATCGCGGAGATACTTGGACGTGGCTTGAATTAGGGCGTCCTTACTCTCAAAGCCCCGCAGTCGCTGAGGTTTGCCGTTTGTCACTGAAAACACGGGCGCATCGCTAGAGCTGGCAACGATTAATCCGTTACGCTCCAGAATGAACACCTTGCTGGATTGACTAACCTTAATTTCACGTAAAAAGTCACTAATTTGCGAAAGGCGCTGCTCTACCCCCACGCTGCCGATCAACTGACCATTCTTGTTATAGATGGGGCGACTCGTGGCGATCGACAACGGGTAGTTATTAGTCTCCCATTGATAGATCGCGCTCCACCCGGGCTTGCCGGTTTCGACACCTTTGGCGTACCAGCCTTCCTTCTGGAACTGATACGCTTTGGTGATTTCAAACATTTTAGTTGGCTTGCTTTGGTCATTCGTAATGTAGTTGTACAAATCAGGATTGCCGTACCGCTTCGGTAGCACCAGGCTAATGTCAGGATTGCCGTTGTTGGGAATGGTTGACTCGCGGTAATATCCCGATGCGATAAAGTCGCCCGTTTTAGAGCCGTAGAGGATATAGCCAACCTTATAGGTTTTTACCTGCTTGGCAAAGAATTGAGCTAGGCGATCGGCATCCTGTAAGTTCAACAATCCCAGGTCAATTTGCTCGCCGTTGATTTGGGTCAAATAGCGGGTTGCAGCGGCATAGCTGTCGAGGTGCTGATCCACACGGTTACTCACCTCCGTTTGCAAGTTAGTCGCTAGTTCATTCACTGCTTGTTGTCCATTTCGCAGCGACAGATACCCTGTTAATCCTACGGCCGCGAAGATTTGCAGGATGAATGGAACAACCAGACCGGTTCGCAGGGGAACCTTACTAAAGCCTTTAGCAGCAGCAATTGTGGACTTTGACAGCATAGCCTTCAAAACAGTAAAGATAGGGTACAGGGTTGAGAGTTCCCAAACCTGGTTTAGAGCCACCAGATTTTATCTGCAATAAACAGGGAAAATATCGGCTTCGGTTGGACTTCTAAAAAAGCATTGCGGTTCAAGTTTTATAGGGTCAAATCCCCCACCACTTGGTAGCTGAAATAGGCACCGACACTAACAATTAATGCCGTACCTCCAAGGACCAGTTGCATCCGCAAGTTGCGAGTTGCTTTCTCTTTTTCACGGGAAAGCAACAATGGCTGAGTTTGTTGATGTGCCGTTGGTTGGTTGGTGGAGTGAGAGGCGGTTATCAGCTTTGATATGTTAGCAGACTGTTCTTTTTAGTAGAGCAGGCGATCGTTCTGGCTCAAGTTTAAAGGCGATCGCACTCCACCAACAATCTCTCAACCCCATTCCAATCGAAGACTACCGCTTACAGAAAATCGCAGAGAAAGCCTTGGCTTTCTAGTCGTGGGATGAATCTGCTGACCATAAAGGGTCAGTCCTTTTCACTTTACGCCTCAGTCCCCTAATCAGAGTTATTAGCCCAACAGGTTTGATTTCTCACTTCTTGGTCGCAATATTTTTTTAGTAATTCTTTCTCTTCTTGAGGGAGGCCAAACATAATAAATACATCGGGCTGGGGCATGGACAGATACCACAGTTAGATATACCTTAATTATAGTGGTTAGAGTATTAAACCACTTTACCCTATCGAAACAAGTCAGTAGTTGTAAGTTATGGATAAAAATAATTAACTGTGATGCCCCGCGCTCCGGCCTCCTTTGCAAACACCTCTGTTAACTGCTCTACCGCTGCTTTAATTGCTGAGTAAACGCCATAAGTCAGCAACATCAAACGCGAACAGACTAATAAAAATTGATTGCCAGTTCATTATTATGAAGCAGAGTTGTCGCCTCTTTTCTGCTCCGAAAAACGCCTGTGGCTTTGATGGGAAAAAGCGGAATTTTATATATAGAGCAATTAGGAGCAACTGTATTAATATATCATAATTACCTCTCTACCTACGAGATTAAACTCGATTTAATCTCTCCCACATTCTCATTAAATCTAGTTTTAAATTCAACTAGAATGGCTCACATTAATTTTATTTTTTTAAATCAATTTTTATCGTATTAAGAAATTAATTAAACAAATTACTCAAGCTAACAATTCACCGACGGCTACGCTAAAACCTGCAAGCACACTTTGAGTGTTAACAACTTCATCGGCATTAAACAACCGCCAGCGTTGCCCTGCATTGACAAATATTAATCTAGCTTCAGGGAACAGCAACCAAACTTCTAAACATCCCGATTCCAAATATTCCTGAGCTTTCGCAAATAACTCTTCGCCACTGTCTTCGGGGGAAGCAACTTCCGCTATCAGGGGAAAACTTTGGGAAAATGCTGTAAAATTGCCAGATTGTGGCAACAATTCAGGAGTGATGTAAGCAACATCGGGACGGCGACCCTGTTTGCCAGTGCGGCAAAGTATTTCGGTGAGAACTTCTCCTCCCTGTCCGCTGGAGTCTTTGTAATTTCCCCAGTAACGGGCTAATTTAGATTGAGCTAGACTGTGCTTGAATGTCATTCCTGTTTTCTCCACTAAGTTGCCGTCAACCCATTCCATTCTATCAGCAGGTCTGACTAAAAATTCTTCAAGAGATATGACTTTTTTAGGCTCAGATTGTGGGGAAATTTCTGCTATATTTTCTATTTTTTGCGGTAACTCGGAGTCTGAGTTGTGGTCGGCATTTTGGGGGATAATTATAGTAGCTGTCATGCTCGAAACCTCTCTTTAAATATTATAACTTTACCTGCGCTCGCTCTCGCTCGCATCTTTATGATCTTAGGGGATTTGGCAGGGCGAGTTGATATAAGCTATCGATCACAGACAATTTTTGTCTTTTCAACTTAGCCCTACAATTTATATATCATAGCAATTAAGAAAGGTGACTTTCATGATTCTCTCAAACCGTTTTTCTGAAGCCCTCACCTATGCCGCCGAATTGCACGCTAGCCAACTTCGCAAAGGTTCGGGCGTTCCCTACATTGCCCATTTGTTGGGCACTGCTAGTATAGCTTTAGAATATGGGGCTTCGGAAGATGAGGCGATCGCAGCTTTGCTTCACGATGCGATCGAAGATCAAGGTGGCGCCACCACCCGCGAAGCCATCCGCCGTCGCTTTGGGGATACCGTCACAGCGATTGTAGACGGCTGTACCGACAGTGACGCGACGCCGAAACCCCCTTGGCGTCAGCGAAAACAAGCCTATATCGATCGCATTTCTACAGCTTGTGGCTCAGTGAGATTAGTCTCGGCTGCTGATAAACTTTATAATGTTCGATCGATCCTGAAAGATTACCGCCAATTAGGAGATACTGTTTGGGAACGCTTCAAAGGTGGCAAAGACGGTTCTCTCTGGTATTATCGTTCTTTAGTAGAAGCATTCCGCAAAACAGAGTTAACGCCTATAGTTGAAGAATTAGACCGCACAGTTTTAGAATTGGAACAGTTTTCTGAAGGCTGAAGACTGAAGGTAAAAATCACTAATTATCAATTACCAATTACAGTCGCAAAATGGCAAATGTTCGCTTAGAAAATATTACCCGACGCTACCAAAACGTCACCGCGATCGAAAACATCAGCTTCAAAATCCCGGACGGGGAATTTTGGGTATTAGTCGGGCCATCCGGCTGCGGGAAATCCACAATTATGCGGACAATTGCCGGTTTAGAAACCGCAACTTCCGGCAATCTTTACATCGGAGATAATTTAGTTAACAACATTCCGGCGAGACAGCGGGATGTTGCAATGGTGTTTCAAAATTACGCGCTTTACCCGCACATGACTGTCGCAGAAAATCTGGCATTTGGATTGCGGATGCGGAATGTTGACCAGACTAAAATTCAAGAACGAGTCGAAACAGTCGCCCGATCGCTCTCGATCGACCACCTCCTCAAGCGTAAGCCCAAACAGCTATCAGGCGGACAGCAGCAGCGGGTAGCACTGGGAAGGGCGATCGCCCGCGAACCGAAAGTATTCCTTTTAGATGAACCGCTTTCTAACCTCGATGCTCAACTGCGAGATGACACTAGAGCCGAACTCAAACAACTGCATCAACGGCTGGGAATTACCACCATTTACGTCACCCACGACCAAGTGGAAGCGATGACTTTAGCTGATAAGATTGTAGTCTTAAATGGGGGTAAAATTCAACAAATTGGAGACCCCCAAAGCATTTATGCTAAACCAACTAACCGCATGGTTGCCACATTTTTAGGCAATCCAGCCATGAACATTTTGCCTGCAATTTATACTAACGAATCCTTTCAAGTGGGAAATCAACATTTAGCCTGTCCGCCCTCGATTCATAAAAAATTGCAGGCGAGAGAAGGACAAGGATTTGATTTGGGCATCCGTCCTGAAAATATAGAAATGTTTACGCCACCAAACGCAGTAGAAGATGATTTGAAAACCGATGTTTGGGCATTAGAAAAAGTCCCCCTCGATGTAGAGGTAAAAGTAGTGGAACCTCTGGGGCGAGAAACTTTAATTCGGGCGAGTTTGCCTTTGGTGAGCGCTGAAACTACTGTACAGGTGCAAGTACCTGCGAGTGTTCGCTTGCGATCGGGCGATCGGCTGACGGTACAGCTTGACTTCGATCGACTATTTATATTTGACCCTTCCACCGGTGAAGCGCTGTATCCTTAACGGGCTTGAACAGGGCTTACGCACGGTTGGCCAGCAACCAGGTTTTTTTAGTCGCAGTGGGTAAGTCCTGTGCAATCTCAAATCTCAAATCTCAAATAGACTGAGCCTTCTAGTGGGAAAGTCTCGATTTCTAGTTACAAAACTTTACACTTGACATTTATTAATTTACGAAGTAATGATACACTTAGTATTGGCACAACGGAAAAACCTCCCCCCAAAAGCTCATCTTTCCTGACTCAGGGCGATCGCGACTCACAACGCAAGGATATTCCCGCTAAGAAGCGGCTTTACGCCCTCACTTGGGAGCAACTAGCGAACCAAAAACTCAGAAAAACGTTCTAGCGGCATTTTTAGATGAACCCCGACAACCTGCCTCAAATGCTGCAAACAGGATTTCACCTAACTTTAGGTGCAACTTCCTTTTTAATTGAGACATTGCAAGATCCCGTGAAGCGAGAAGAAAATCTTGACAAACTGAAGTCAGATTTGGGCCAGCTAGCGGATGAGCTGCTGGAAAAAGGAGAAATGACCGATCGAGAAGCCCGGAATTTTGTAGATACTATTTTCTCTCAACCGGACGATCGGGAGAATGCAGAGAGCGAATCTGTCTCGCCCAAGCAATCGGATGCAACGACTGATGCTCCTCCCGAGTCGGTTGTACAGCCTAACGTAAAGCTAGAAATTCAAGAATTAACTGCACACATGGCAGCGCTGAGGACCGAGTTGGAAAATTTGCGTGTCAAAAATTCCCAGCATTAAAGAATCAAGAGTCTTTAATACAGCCGGAGTTTACTTGCAAAGTGATTTGCAAACTTATTTAAAAGAACTAAACTTTAGTCATTGTCCCAGTTTTCAGAACCGATCAGGTCGGCGATGCGATCGCGCAGCAAGAAGTCGCATTTTTCTAGCTCGCACTCCACGCAAGCCCATTCCCGGGGCGGGATGAATTGGCAGAGCGTGTAGATAGGCTGTTGGCGGCTCAGCACGCCCTCGTGTACGAGGTGACGGGCTTCATCCTGGATGACATCTAAAGAGTATTTGATTTTGATAGTGGACTGAATCATAATGCGCCCTCAAGGTTTTAGTAAAAAAAAAATTATGACCTTTGTAATAATATAATCCAAAATTCCGGATATGTAAGTTAAATTTTGTCAGTATAGAGGTATACAATTCACTACGGTTAAGTGAAAAAACTTCTAGCAATGAGGAATAAGTGATCGAATCAGTCTTGGGAGGTAGAGACGTGGCACATTTTTCCGGCTAACAGGTGGATCTGTTGCAAAGCTCATACCCTTCTATATTTCAGACCTCAGTCGAGCGATTTTAGATTTTAGAATTGGGAATGAATGACTGGATATGGGTTTGTAGCTTGCCTACAGTTGCATTCTTTTTTGAAATTGGTATCACTTCAGGACTTACGCACTAAAGCCGGATTCCCGGTTTCTGGATGCTTCTCCCCCCAAAGGCAGAATTTCTCGCGAGAAACCGGGTTGATGAATTTAAATCTTGAGGTAGCAAGCAGCAAAGGAAAGATTCAGGAGTCCGGCAACTCAAGCATTACCAGTTTCGTTAATGCCGAACAGCAATTCTAGAGCCAGAGATTGCGCGGCCGGCATCTGCCCAAAACAGAATACATAAGGAATACTCGGAGGCAAGTGTGGCAAAAATTGCTCTAAAACGTAGGGGCTTCCGTAAATTAATACAGCTTGCAGTTCACCCGTCTTTAATAATTTCTTAAACCAATCTTGAGCTGCTTCGGTCAAACCAGCACTGCCTCGGAAGCAATTGCCGCGAATGAAAATTTGCAGCAGCGTCGGAGAAAAATGCTCTGCACCTGTATTTTCAGCGATCGCGCCTGTGCGATCGTCAATTAGTTGCAATTCGTAACCAAACTGTTCGGGAAGGGCGATCGCCGGAGTGTGGTTGCCCAAAAACTCGCACCCCAAAACATCATCTACAACAATCAAATTCCGCAAAAGCTGGTTTTCTGGGGGCTTTTTCGCCACTAAAGGCAGAGAACCTCCAAATTTCAAAGAATCTCGCAAAATATCCGCAGCAGTTGCCCTTGCCTGTGGATTTGCCAGCAAACCTAAGTCGATCGACTCGATCGATGTTGAATTTACTGCTTTTTCCTTTTCCTTTACTAACAAACCGACTTTAGCTTTAGCCGACCAAATTCGCTTGACAGATTCCTTTATTTGTGATATAGAAAGCCGCCCTTGAGTGACAGCTTCGCAGACAGCCAGAATCGCCCCTTCCGGGTCAAGCGGCATCAGCAAAACATCAGCACCAGCCTCAGCGGCCAAAACAGCAGCTTCATTAGTGCCGTACTTATTGGCGATCGCACCCATCACCAAAGCATCCGTCACGATCAAACCTTCAAATCCCAACTCTTCTCGCAGCTTCCCGATCAAAATCTTGCGAGAAAGAGTAGCAGGAAACTCGGCATCCCAAGCCGGAATCAGCAAGTGAGCACTCATCACAGCATCGGCCCCAGCGGCGATCGCCTCAACAAAAGGAGGCAACTCAACCTCAGTCAATCTCGCTGGCGAATGCGGCAAAACCGGCAATTCCAAGTGAGAATCAACCGCCGTGTCTCCGTGGCCGGGAAAATGCTTAGCTGTAGTCAAAACCGGGTGTTGGCCTGCGCCGCGAATAAAAGCAGCGGCTAATTTCCCGACAATTTCCGGTGTCTCGCCAAAAGCGCGGACGTTAATCACAGGATTGTCGGGATTGTTGTTAACATCAACCACCGGTGCGAAAATCCAATTTAGACCGATCGCCCTAGCTTCGATCGCAGTGACAGCGCCCATTTGTTCAGCATATCGATCGGCTTTACCTGAATCATGGCGCGCCACTTCAGCAATCGCCATCGGTGGCCCGAACCAAGTCGCCCCGCCGAACCGCTGGCCGACACCTTCTTCAATATCAGCCGCCAGCAGCAGCGGAAACTTGGCCCAAGACTGCAATTGGTGCGATCGAACCGCCAACTCCGCAGCACTTCCCCCGACCAAAATCACCCCACCGACGCCCAAATTTTCCAGATAATAGCGGAGTTTGCTAGCAGTTGGTTCCCATTCGGGATAGCGAATTTGGTGGTCGAACAAGCAGCCAGAAGCGCGCACCACAAACATCTGGGCCACCAGTTCTGGTAAGGAAAGATTGTCAATCATGGGAAATTAGGAATTGTTGACTGTTGACTGTTGACTGTTGACTGTTGACTTGGGGCTGTGGACTACCTTCAGATACTAATCCTCGTCTGCTTCTAAATCATCATCATCTTCATCATCATTTTCATTGCCATCCGCCAATTCTTCGTCATCAAACATACCCGGTTTGCGATCGGCAGAAAGCTGATTCAGCAGTATCAACATTTTATCGCCCCGTTCCAAAGAATGGTCTTCGAGAAAAATCACTTCCGGCGTCCGGCGCAGTTGCACCCGTTGACCCAACTGGTTGCGGACGTAGCTAGTAGCAGATTTCAAGCCCTCCATAGTCTCGGCCTTTGCCTCATCAGTACCGTAGATGCTGACAAAAATTTTTGTATGCTGAAGGTCTCCCGAAACAATTACGTCGGTAACGCTAACCATACCAGCACCTACACGGTCGTCCTTGATTCCATTCAGCAACATCAGGCTGACTTCCCGTTTAATCAGTGAAGCTACACGCTCAATGCGACGATTTGTAGCCATAGAAACTATCCCCTACTTTTAGATCAGCCATTTTCATCCCGATTGACAATTGTAGCGCGATCGGTATCGGGTGTTATGTGCGATCGGGGAGGAAATTAGGGTTTGAGATTGCAGCGCGCAGCCAATAATGACATAAACTTGCCCAATTTGCTACTTTTGCGATCGCTCAATATAAAATCATCCGGCAAATACGATCTCCTATCATCATGCCCGATTCTATCCAACAAGAAGCCCGCCAAATTCTTGACACCCTTGCCTTCACCCCATTCGAGCAATGCCAACCCCTCAGCCACAACTTTAATACCATCCCCTCTCGCCCTGGACTTTATGCTGTCAGACATCGTGTGGATGGCCTGCTTTACATCGGTAAAACCAAAAGCTTGCGCGGTAGATTTAGTAGCGGACACAAAGCATTTCTCTGGGCATGGCTCGACAAATACAACTGGGAAGATGTTCGGATCGCCATTCACCCGCTCTCGGCGTGGAGCAACCCTGCGTTATTATTAGAGCTAGAAGCAATTATTCTGAGAGCCACTGAGCCGCCCTACAACGTTCAAATCCCACCGGAAAACTAGACTCATGCAATCAACAACTCTGGAACAACTATCTGCTGCTGATGCCGAAGCCATCCTAAAATACCTTCCAGAACGAATTCGTTCCGCCCTCATCGCCCGTGCTGCGGAAATTGAATATCCGATCGAAATTGTTGTGGAAATGGCAATTGCTAATTTCCTCGATAGCGAAGCACTTGGTTTTGCCGATTGCAAACCGGGGCGAGGCAACTAAAGAATCGGAACTTGAAATCAGAGAATCATGACTCAAACTATCGCCACGCAACACCTTTCTCCAGAAGCTATTCATCAGTTGGTCGATTATTGACCAGACTAGAAAAAGCTGCCCTATTGTCCAAGTCCAATGAACTTGAATGTTCTCTCTCCTACGCGATAGAAATGGCAATATCCAGGTTTTTAGATGAAGAATCCTTTAGCTTGGAGAATTGTCGGCTGGTCAAACACTTGAAAGATAAGTAAGCCTACCTCAAAAAAAACACCTACTCACATCCGCGACTTATTGAAGAAGTCTGGGCTCTAAAAGAAGAACGTTTTACTAGATTAAACCGATCGCCAAAAGGAATAAAACTCATGGAAAAAGAATTTACAATCGGTCAAAAAGTCCGAGTTGTGGCGATGCCGCCTTACGTCAAAACTGCCGAACCGATGCCGATGCTGCGGCCTGCGAATTTAATTGCGATCGGCGCTGAAGGCGTTGTGATCGATCGGCGTCCCGGCAATTATTGGGGAATTCGCTTTGAAAAAGGTGCTTTTTTGTTAGACAGTCAGTACATTGAAGCGGCGGAAAGTAATGTAGAAGGTAATGGGTAGTGGGGAATGGGGAATTGATCTGATATCAAATTCGTTGGTATCAGAATTATTCATCTCTCTCTTCTGGAGAGTCAGCGCCCTCTGCAGTCTCTGCGGTTAAATCATTCCGAAACACCAGTAAACGATCTGAGAACTTAAAATCTCCCTTTTCATTCTTGCCTTCACATCCCTCCCTTAAATCCGTTAAATCCCTGTGCTTGCTCGTGGCCCAACTTCCTTCTTCAACAAGCCAGCTTAGCCTCAAAAGCCAAAGAATTAACAGAAAACTCCCCCAAAACTTCTTCTAAAATAGGAGATGTGAAGTTACAAGGCTGAGGTTTTCCCAAATGATAGCCTTGAGCGTAATCTACCCCTAGTTCATTGATTTTATCCATAATTGTTTGATTTTCAACATACTCGGCAATAGTTTTAATTCCCATGACGTGAGCGATTTTGGTAATAGCTTCCACCATTGCGATATCAATAGGATTATCGACAATATGCTTAATAAAATTGCCGTCTATTTTGAGATAATCAACCGGCAAGCTTTTCAGGTAAGCAAAGGAAGACATCCCGCTGCCGAAGTCGTCCAAGGCAAACTGGCATCCTAGTTCCTTGAGTTGCCAAATCAAGCTGGCTGCCTTAGTGAGATTACCGATCGCCACGGTTTCTGTAATTTCAAAACAAATTATTTGCGGCGGTATTTGATGGATGGAAAACTGTTCCTGAATAAACTCGATAAACTTTTCTTCGTTGAGGCTGTCCCCAGAAAGGTTGATTGAATAAAGGCTGGGATATTTGCCAAATGACGATTGCCTATCAGAAAGAGAGCAAGCAGGGAAGGTAACTATTTTATCGCTGCCTACCCCGGGGTTTTGGACTAATAAATTGGCCGTGAAAATTTTAGATAAATTGCTAAATAAAGTGCGAATTACCCAGCGGTCGATCGCGTGCATCAAGTTGTAGCGTTCGGCCGCCGGAATAAACGCCATCGGCGACACCAACTCACCAGTTTCCAACTGGAGGCGCAGGAGGATTTCGCAGTGGGTTCCGGTGTTTGGAGAGTTGAGCAAAGGTACGATCGGCTGAGAATACAAGCAAAAGCGATTCTCTTCTAAAGCTTGATGAATTTGCACCACCCACTCGGTTTCGCCGTGCTGTTTGATTAATTCTCGATCGCCGGCTTGATAAACCTGCACCCGGTTGCGACCTTTATTTTTAGCAGCGTAGCAGGCCATATCGGCCGCGCTCAAAATCGCAGATGTTGATGCTGTTTTGGGATTGATTGCTACCAAACCGATACTGACGCCGATCGAAAAAGTTTTGTCCTGCCACCCAAACCGGAATCCCTGAATGGTTCGCAGCAGCGTTTCAGCAACATTCAATCCTCGTTCGACGGGACAACTATACAGGAGTACAGCAAATTCATCGCCGCCCAGACGCGCCAAAATATCGGTTTTGCGGATATTGCTTTTAAATAGCTGGCTGACTTGGCGCAGCAGTTCGTCCCCTGCAGCATGACCGCAGGTGTCGTTAACTATTTTGAAGCGATCGAGATCCAGGTAAAGCATCACGTGTTCTTGCCCGTAACCTTGAGCGCCGTGTAGGGCGTGCTCTAGCTGGTACTCAAATTCCCGGCGGTTGACTAATTGCGTCAGGGGGTCATGAGTTGCCTGCCAGGTGAGTTGCCGCGCTTGAGTTCGCACTTGCGTGACATCTCGAAACACAACGACGGCCCCGACAATTTCGCCGCTGCTAGCGTGGATGGGGGCGACGCAGTGGTCGATCGCAAATTCGGTGTTGTTGCGGTCAATCAGCAAGCTGTTGTGTCCTTGGTCAACAATCCGACCTTCGCACAAAGCGATTTCGGCGATATTTTCGATCGACCGCCTGGTAGTTTCGTCAACTATTCTCAGCACGCTGGCGAGGGGCAAACCCTTAGCTTCCGAGGTAGACCAACCCGTGAGTGTTTCGGCAACTGGATTCAGGGTGAAAATGCAGCCGTCGGCGTCAGTAGTGATGACGCCATCGCCGATCGATTGTAGAGTAACCTGAGCAAGTTCTTTTTCTTCAAAAAATGCTTGTTCCATGCGCTTGCGATCGGTAATATCTCGCTGCACCGACACCCAGTGGGTAACGTTCCCGGAGGTGTCGGCAATGGGTACGCTGTTGAGTTCCACCCAATATGTTGAACCGTCTTTGCGGTAGTTAATCAATTCCAGGCGTAGGGGTTCTCGGCGAGAGAAAGTACGGCGAATTTTAGCGACTTGGGTTGGGTCGCTTTCTGGGCCGCGCAAGCAACTCGGGGTTTTCCCGATGATTTCTTCGGGTAGGTAGCCCGTCATTTGGGTAAAAGCTTCGTTGGCATAGATGATTGTGGGGTCGGAGATATCGCTGTCTCCGGCATCCATAATCACGATTGCGTCGTTAGCGTTCACTACAGCAGATTCTAAAAGGTGGAGCCTGGCCTCAGCCCGCACGCGGGTAGTAATTTCCCTTTCTAGTCTGGCGTTAGTCAAGCTGAGGGATGCGATCGCTTTTTGCAATTCCCTAGTCCTTTCTGCCACTGCATCGTGCAGAACATCAATCGCCCCGGACATTTCCATCGGGTCAAGTACGCGAAGTATGTTGGTTTGAGTAACTATTCCTAGGAGTTCTCCCTGTTCCCCCGTTACTACTAACCTGCGGACTAAACGCTGGCGCATTTCCTGATGAGCTACCCACAGCGAGTCTTCTTGCTTGAGGCTAAATAAGGGGGTACTCATCACAGTTTGGGCGATCGTTTTCGACAAATCTATATCTAAAGCTTGAAATTCGACAATATCCCGTTCTGTGACTATACCTACTGGAATGGGGAACGGTAAATTTCTCGATAATTCTGTTGATTCGGTAATTACTACGCAGCTAACGCGGTGTTGGGCCATCAACTCGGCTAAACTCCTAACTGACGCAAAGCGAGGTGCTTGAATGACTTGTGCGGTCATTACTTCTTTCACGCGACGCATTTTTAAAATATTTGCCGGTTTCAGCATGGCTTGGCGAATGCTTTCCGGGGTAATTACTCCTAAGAGTTGACCCTCACTATCCAATATTGGTAAATGCTTAGTTCTTCGTTGCCCCAGCAGAATTAGGGCGCTGAAAATGTCTTGAGTCTCGGATTTTGTCAGAGTTGCAGCAGGCTGCCTCATTACTTCTGCAATGGTGATACCTTTTAAGTTTTTGCCCGAGGCAATCAAATCGACAAGATCCCTTTCTGTGAAGATTCCTTGCAATTGAGAATGTGAAGCAGAGTGCGAGGATAATTTTTCTAGGGATTCTTCCACGACAAAGACGCAGATACCTGTCGCGTCTCTAAATGCGCTTGAGGTGGGGGGATTTGCTATTTCTGTTAGTGGCTGATAGATATCGGTTGGTGGAATGTCTGGGTTTAGAGAGCAAGTTCCGCGCCGTTGACCCATCAGGGTAATTACTTCGGCTAGTGGGGTATCGGGTGCAACTGTCAAGGGGTAGCGGTCAATTACTTGAGCTAAGGTTGGGAGATACTTGGATGAATCGTTTTTGAGCATATTTAATTGAGTTTTGCGATCGCGTGGACTCTGCGACATTCCAAAAAAGTGCTGCTTTCCAAGCACTAGGTGGATTTTTACGGCGCTGCTGAGACCTAATTAAAATTTATTGTTAAAAATGCAGCCGAGATTGGACTGGGGATCAAGCCAGTGACTGCTTTTCCTCTACCTATAAAGGTATAAGCTTATCTTTATTTTAAATTAATTTTTCAGTCTCGTGACACTTTTATTAAAAACAAGGTATTTTTTGTGAACTTTTTGCGCTACGATCGCCGCTAAAATCATCCATAGGATTGCGAATCATCTCCATCTTCAGAAAGACGCATCTGTTGCCTATCCTAGGTAACCTAGAAAAGGTTACTACAAAAAGGCACTGTATTAAGTTCGGCAGTGTTAAGTTTTGCGAAATTATGTTTTGCGAGCTTGTCGAGACCATCTATGCGTTGTTGAGGGCAATCGATATCACAGCCCATCTGTGAATTAGATCGCAGCTTCCGAAAACAACCGTGGTAAGATTGTAGATATCAAGACAAGAAGTTAAATACAGAGTCAGGTGAGGAAAAGGGATTATGAAACGCAATCTATTAGCCGCTACTTTTTTAATTACTCCCCTACTGTTGGCCGGTCCGGCTCGCGCTGAAAATCCCGCTCACGTCAAACAGTTATTGTCAACCGGGCAATGTTTTAAGTGCGACTTGTCAGGAGCAGATTTAACGGGAGCTCATTTAATTGGTGCTGATTTGAGAGAAGCAAATTTACGAGGAGCAAACCTATCTAGTGCCAACCTCGAAGGTGCTGACTTGACGGGTGCTAACTTGACGAGTGCTAACTTAACCCAAGTTTTCCTGACTAATGCCAGTTTAAATGACGCAGACCTCGATCGGGCAAATCTGACCGCCGCCATCATTAACACCGCTGACGTATCCGGCGCATCGATGGAAGATATGACGATCACAGATGCGAAAGTCTACAATACCCAAATCGGCGTCGGCGGCAGCTACGACCAGTAAACTCATTAAAAGAATGGAAAACACCAATTTTGAGGTTAAAACCCGGTTTCTCTTCAGAAGCCGGGTTTTTAGTCTTTTTGTAGGCTGCCCCGGAGCCTCACATTTTATGTCGTATTTCAAGCGAACAATCTGACGCACCCTACTACGACCGCTAAAAACCCAAATCAACCGCAATTCGGTGCGCGCAAGCAAACCCAGAAAATGCCACCGCATTTAAACCCTGTCCGGGAAACGTACTGTCGCCCACACAATACAAACCAGGCATAGAAGTTCGATTAAACGGCATTCCCAGCAAACCCATTAGCTTCTGTCGCGGAATCGGCCCGTAAGTTCCGTCTTCGCGCCCCAAAAAGCGGCGGTGAGAGCGCGCTGTTCCAACTTCCATATAATCCAAACCGGCATCTAAACCGGGAAAAATCTTTTCTAATCTTTCAATAATTCTCCCTCCCGCCTCTTCCTTTTTCTCCTCATATTCCTGCTGTGAAAGTCCTTCCCACTCTTCCATCCAACTCGAAGTAAAAGCGTGAACGATGTGATATCCTGCGGGAGCTAAATCCGGGTCGAGCACGGTCGGGATTGACACCAAAACTGTTCCTTCCGGCGCTTCCATTTTGTCCCAATCTTCTAACAAAATGTGGTGGCAGGCACTACCCGCAGGGATTACGCTTGCTTCCACTCCCAAATGCAAACTCAAGAAACTGGGGGCTTTTTGATAGCGCTGCTGCCATTTCTTCTCGCTAGCGGGCATCTCTTCTGCAGGCAGCAATTTCTCGAAAGTATCCCATCGCGTGGCGTTAGAAACTATCCGCTTTGCCCGGTAAACTTCGCCGGTTGCTAGCTCGACTCCGACAGCGCGACCCTTTTCTGTAATAATTTTTTTCGCCTTAGCTTTGTATTGAATTTTCCCGCCGCATTTTTCTAATCCTTCGACTAATTTCTGGGCGATTTGACCGACTCCGCCTTTGGGATAATTTATGCCGCCGTAATGTCTGTCGGAAAATACCATGCCGGCATTAATCATCGGCGTCAAGTCTGCAGGTACTACAGACCAGTAGTAGCATTCCATGTCGATAAATTTCAGCAAAGTAGGGTCTTTTATGTAGCGCCGCGCAATGTCGCCAGTATTTTGAGGCAGATATTTTACTAATCCCAAACAGGCTAAGGGATTCTGAAAAAAGACTCGGACGAGATATCCGGGTTCTTCTAGGGATAGCAATTCCATCCCGTTGAGGCAGTTAAAGACGTTCCAGCATTCGCCGTAAAATTTGTGGATTCCTTCGCGTTCGTGAGGGAACCTGTCTGTTAATTCTTGCAAGTATTTGTCATAAGGCTGGGGAACTTCAAGTTCCAAGCCGTCGGGTAAGTGATAGTGAAGCTGTACGGGGTCGGGAATCGTTTCTAGGGTGACGTTGACTGCTTTCAGGGCGCGGGTGAGGAGGTTGGTGGTGCCCCGCTGTCCGAAACCAAAAATCATGGAGGCGCCGACATCAAACCTGTAGCCTTCTCGATCGAAATATCCAGCGCTACCCCCCGGAATTGTATAGCTTTCGAGCACTAAAACTTTGGCTTTCTTAGCTGCTAGCTGGGTGGCCGTCACGAGTCCACCAATGCCGGAACCGATGACAATTACATCAAACTCTTGCTCTGTTGGGCGGGAGTTGGGAGAAAATAACTGGGATTGGGTAGGAGCTGACATTAGGTTAAAAATCTTAATATTTCTATGATTTTACAGTCGATCGCTCCCCAAGCAAGAAGTTCGGCAAGAGATTATGTAGCGGATGTAACGGATGTCAGGAAGACCGAAGTTCGGCAATGCCCAATGCCCAATATCCAATCCCCAATGCCCGATGCCCGATGCCCGATTCCCCTGCTTCCCAAAAAAATGCGGGAACAGTCTACCATTGCCGACTGCCCCCGTCTGCCGATCCTTTGAGAGGAGAACACTAAAAATCACTATAGCCTTGTTGCTAATTAATGTCAATACTATTGGAAAAATATTTCAATAAGCTGATGGAGGTCGATCGGCGAATGGGTTCTAACTCAATCTCTGGCTTGTATGCGCCCTCAAGGATGTGATAAGTTGCACAGAGCGATCGATCGCCCGTTGGGGAAGCCCTCGAAGAAGATCGACCGCACCGCATAAAATTTCTCAAACCTAGCACTCTCCCCAATTTCCTAATGTCCCTGCAACTGCGCGTTTACGTTCCCCCGCATCCGTTAATTAAACACTGGTTGGCTGTTGCCCGCGACGCCGCCACCCCCTCGGTACTTTTTCGTTCTGCGATGACAGAATTGGGAAGGTGGCTGGCTTACGAGGCAATTCGAGAGTGGCTGCCGACAGTGGAAACGACGGTGCAGACCCCTGTGGGCGAATGTCCGGCGACTTTTATCAACCCGGAAGCTCCGTTAGTTGTGGTACCGATTTTGCGGGCGGGTTTGGCACTGCTCGAAGGAATTCAGACGGTTGTACCGCTGGCTTCGGTTTACCACCTCGGCATGGCAAGAAATGAGGAGACGCTGCAACCGACTTGTTATTTGAACAAATTGCCGGCGCAGTTTAACCCGGAAACGCGGGTGATAATTAGCGAGCCGATGCTGGCGACTGGCGGCACGATTATAGCGACAATGCAGGAATTGACGAAGCGGGGAATTGACCCGAGCTTGATTCGGATTATCTCTGTGGTGGCTGCTCCTCCGGCTTTGAAGAGGCTGAGTGCAGAGTACCCGAGTTTGATGATTTACACGGCAACGATCGACGAAATAGTTAACGAACAGGGATTTATTGTACCTGGTTTGGGAGATGCGGGCGATCGAACTTACGGCACCTGAACAAGTCAGTCAGTCAATTTTAGATTTTAGATTTTAGATTTTAGATTGACTCGACAGATAAATCTGGAGGCTTGTATCCCTTTTTGGGTGCTGTGAGTTGTTCCAGGAATCAGTTACTGAAAGCTCGGGGGAAAAAGATGACCCTGGTTTGGTAAAAGCAGGCACAGAGAGAGTTAGAATCAAAAGTACAAGTCAAAAATAAATAGCGTTTAGCACTCATTGCCCGTGAAACTTGATTCTGTTCCGCCAAGCTTGTCTGCTTCTGACTCAGTAAACCTCAATTATGATTTGCCACAACAGGTACAACTACAAATAAAAGAGGTTACTGATATTTGTGCTGCTTTAACCCCGGAGCCCGCTGAACTCTCAGGGACTGTAAATCCCGATATTTGTCAGGAACAAAAGAAACTGAAGTCGAAGCACTGGGCAGTTTTTGCTTCGACTTTTGCAACTATTTTTTTAGCTGAAATAGGAGACAAAACTCAGCTTGCGATTTTGCTAATGACGGCTGAATCCCGAAATCCTTGGATCGTTTTTGCGGGTGCGGGTTCGGCTTTGATAGCAACCAGTTTGCTGGGGGTTTTGCTGGGAAGGTGGCTGGCTAGTCGGATTGCTCCGAGAACTTTGGAGAGAGCAGCCGGAGTGATTTTGCTGGGGATTTCGGCGATTCTACTGTGGGAAGTGCTGGGTTAATTGTCTGCCTGTCGGTAAGTCGTTGATTTCTACAATAGCTAACTAAGAACTAAAAAAACATGGACTGGCAACTTTTGGGAATCAGTTTTATTACAGTGTTTTTGTCAGAATTGGGAGACAAAAGTCAATTAGCTGTTATCGCCCTCGGCAGCAGTTGTAACTCGCCGCGGGCTGTATTTTTCGGTACAGCGTCGGCGCTGCTGCTGGCGAGTTTAATCGGCGTGGCAATCGGCTTCAGCACCGCAGAGGTGTTGCCGGAACGACTGGTAAAGGGACTCGCAGCGATCGGATTTGCGGTGATGGGCTTGCGTTTGCTGTGGCCAAAAACAGATTTACCGGAAGCATCCGAGTAGGGCGTGCCATCGGTCGATTTTAGATGTTAGATTTTAGATTTTAGATTTACTCCACAGATGAATCTGGGAGTTTGAACAAGAGTCTAAAATTTTGAGTTCTCCACAACAGGAGTCGTTGGCAAGTATCCGTTTTTGGGCGCGTCAGGAAACTTGACAGTATAGTTATATCAAATCTGTTAGCATCGGAATGATTCCTATCTCTCTTCTCGACCTCTGCGTGAATTAGCGTCAATCCATTGTCATCTGCGGTTAATACTTTCTCTTTTTTTAACCGCCGATGAGGAGAGGTTTACACAGATTAACGCAGATGAATTCTATCAATTCCGGTTGCACCGTCAGTGATTTTTGACTGTTGACTGGATTTTACGCCTGACGATGCTAACAGATTTCATATTATTGGATAAATGTTTGATTGATAGGGAAACCGCAGATGCAACGCAGGTGCATTTCAAGCCGAGTTTACGATCGCGTTAAAATTTAAAAAATTAGCGGGGGGCGTGAATTCACGCCCCCCGCTGCTGGTTGAGTTTTTTTTCTGCACTCAACATCTCAGCATTGTGTCGATTAAACTTGGTTTTGGTAGCACCAGCCCAGCAGCGTACCGGCGACAGCCAACTTCAGCGCTTCCAATGCAAAATAGCCTTGGTGCAGTAGATTCATCCCGGCGGGCACTTCTGCTGCCTCACCGAACAGATTTAGCTGGATTCCTAGGGCACTCATTTGGGGTGTCAGGCCGTAGGTGTCAATCAGGGCGATCGCCAGAAGTACCAATGATAATAAGATTGCTGTGCGGCTGCGCTTGCCGAAGTCACCGACTAAATTGCTCAAAACCATCAAACCCGTTGCCACCAGGCCCGAACAGATTAACTCAACCCGGTTGAATCCCCAGAACATTAAATTCCCAGCCGTTGTAAACTCGGGAGATGTCATCATGCCAGATACGTAGAGACTGGGCATAATGACTAGATCCAAAATCAGGCTAACGCTGAGCCAAAAAATTAGGGCCACCATGACAATTGCTTGCCAGCGCGGTTTGATTGATTCCACTCTTGATGTTGTAATAGCTGTCATATAATTCGACCCTCTAAAATTTTCTTCTGCCTTTTCTAGAGTTTAACTAACTTTTTTCTAAAATTCTGTTAAGTATTTTTAAATTAATGGTAACTTTTGTGTAACATAGCCTGAATAATTGTTAAGCTCACTTATGTTTGTCATCACTTCGGTTAACTAATACTAATTCGGAAAAAGTACGGAATAAATTAATAATTACTCACAGGACTTATGCACTGCGGCCAAAGACATCTGTTGTTGACCCTGATTAAACACCATAACGTATTTTTTTTATAAAAAACCCGGTTTCTGCGTCCAGAAATAACTCCTAATTCAACTGTATATGCCTAAATTTCAATTATCCTCTTGGTTGCCCCGTCTCCCCCCTCAAGTCTGGATTCTTGCTGCCGGCAGATTCCTCTCCCAAAGTGGCACCGGTTTTACTTTATTTTACGCGCCGATATTTTTTGTCGATCGCGTGGGCTTATCTGCTACTGCTGTTGGGATTGGTTTGGGTAGCGGTTCAGTTTCGGGAATTTTGGGCCGCGTTTTGGGCGGTTCTTTTTGCGATTCAAAATTTTGGGGAAGGCGGCGAACTTTATTGCTGGCGGCAGTTATTTGTGCTGTGGCTTCTTTTGTACTGGCGGCGACTAATGATTTCGTTGGCTTAATTGCGGGCAATTTACTGATGGGTTTTGGGGTGGGTTTGTATTGGCCTCCAACCGAGACGATGGTGGCGGATTTAACGGAGGGCGAACAGCGACAGGAGGCTTTTGCTTTGACGCGGCTTGCTGATAATTTGGGTTTGCAAGTTGGGATTATTTTGGGCGGTTTGTTGATTGAGTTAACGGGGAATTATCGATCGCTCTTTATTATTGATGGTATCTCGTTTTTAGTGCTGTTTGCGGTGGTGGCGATCGCGATCGCCGAAACCTACAAACCAGCTAATCCAGGGGAGAGAGGAAAAAAAAATCGGGAAAATGGTTGGATGGTGGCGCTGAGCGATCGCAGTCTTCTAGTTTATGCTTTAGTAAATACCCTGTTCACATTATATATTTCCCAAATCCAAACCACAATGCCGCTGTACTTTAGCAAGTTTGTCGCGGTGGGGACGGAAAAAGGTTTTTCAACAGGTACAATTACCGTTTTGTTTGCTTTTAGCACGTTTTTAACTGTGGCTTTGCAACTGCCAGTTGTTAAAGCTTTGAGACCATTTTCCCATCCAAAAGCTTTGATGATTTCTGCGCTGCTGTGGGGAATGGGATTTATTGCGATCGGCTTGACGGGAATGGCTGCAACTGGCAATATATTGTTAGCTGTTTTAGGCTTGAGTTTTTTGTCGGTTGCGACTGTTGCTTATACGCCTTTTGCTTCTGCTTTGGTGGTGGATTTAGCGCCAGAGTCTTTACGCGGTGTGTATTTGGCGGTTAATTCTCAGTGTTGGGCGATCGGCTATTTAATCGGGCCGCCGCTGGGCGGTTTGGCTTTGGATAGAGGTAAATGGGCGGCGGATAATTTTTGGTTGGGTTTGGCTTTGAGTGTCGGCGCGGCTATTTTTATTTTGCAAAAGCTCGATCGAATGTTGAAAAGTAGAATCTAATATTCAGTTGTTGGTTTAGGACTAAGACCAAAAAAACCCGGTTTCTGCGTCAATATCTCTCGGTTTGATACCACGATTTTCCAGAGAAACCGGGTTTGTGACCCCGCGTGCGTCCAAGACTGTAGTTGTTAGCATTAACAGTCAACAGTCAACAGTTAACCGTCAACTAACTAATTTATTTTCGTCGATCGCCCAATTTGCGGTAAACTGCTCTCAAATCAACTTGATGGTGAGCCAAAGCAACCAAAGCGTGATAAAATAAATCCGCAACTTCCCCAGCAATCCCCTCTTTGTCGTCATCTTTGCAAGCCATCACAACTTCCGCCGACTCTTCGCCAATTTTCTTGAGAATCTTGTTGTCGCCGCCCTCGAACAATTTGCAAGTATAAGAACTTTCGTTAGGATTGTCCCGGCGATCACAAATTACCGCAAATAATTGAGATAACATATCCCCTGGCGGCGGTGAAATTTCCCCATCAACTTGGTGAAAACAACTTCTTTCTCCCGTGTGACAAGCAATATCTCCAACTTGTTCGACAGTCACTAGCAAAGCATCGCTATCGCAGTCGTAACGCAGCCCTTTAACATTTTGAACGTGTCCCGAAGTCGCGCCTTTTGGCCACAATTCGCAACGAGAACGACTCCAGAACCAAGTTTGCCCGGTAGAGAGCGTTTTTTGCAGCGACTCCCGATTCATCCAGGCCATCATTAACACCGTACCGTCCAAATAATCTTGGACGATCGCAGGCACTAAACCGCGATCGTCGTAACGAATCTTTTCAATTGGGATCGATCGGCTCAAACTCGATAAATCAGTAGTAGACATAATTTTATTTCAACTTTGTAATATAGATTAACGCTTTCCTGTCGGAGATTGTTTTTTTATTAACCGCAGAGAACGCAGAGGACGCAGAGGAAGAGAAGAGAGAAGATTGAGCAAGGGGTGGGTAAATTGTCAAGAACTCTTTTACAAAAAATTACACTTTAGGGCGATTCCCTACGGGATAGCTTCGCTTCACGATGCGGGTGCTACAAAGCCTGAAAAACCCAAGCTACTATTGCTACTCATTGGTTTGTACCTTAAAATCTATTAACATAGTTTCCTTGAATCGACCTAACCATTATCCTGAAGTCGCTATAAAAGTATCCTACCAACAACAGACCTTCACTAAGGAGAAAACATTGGTTTCCACAACCTTGAAAACGACCAAATCCGAAGAAATTTTCGCCGCTGCCCAAAAGTTGATGCCAGGTGGCGTCAGTTCCCCCGTCCGCGCCTTCAAATCTGTAGGCGGACAGCCCATTGTATTCGATCGAGTCAAAGGAGCCTATGTTTGGGACGTTGACGAAAACCAATACATTGACTACGTAGGTACTTGGGGCCCGGCCATCTGCGGCCACGCCCACCCGGAAGTCATCAAAGCGCTGCACGAATCTTTAGAAAAAGGTACGAGTTTCGGCGCACCATCGGTGTTGGAAAACGTACTGGCCGAAATGGTCATCGATGCCGTTCCCAGCATTGAAATGGTGCGATTTGTCAACTCTGGCACCGAAGCCTGTATGGCCGTTTTGCGGCTGATGCGAGCTTTTACCGGACGCGATAAACTGATTAAATTTGAAGGCTGCTATCACGGGCACGCCGATATGTTCTTGGTAAAAGCCGGTTCCGGCGTTGCAACTCTGGGCCTTCCCGACTCTCCGGGCGTCCCGAAATCCACTACTGCCAATACCCTCAACGCTCCCTACAATGACTTAGAAGCAGTCAAAGCTTTATTTGCCGCAAATCCCGGCGAAATAGCAGGCGTAATTCTCGAACCAGTGGTGGGGAATGCCGGTTTTATTACCCCGGATGCAGGTTTTCTCGAAGGTTTGCGGGAAATTACTAAAGATAACGGTGCTTTGTTAGTTTTTGATGAAGTAATGACCGGTTTCCGCATCGCCTACGGCGGAGCTCAGGAAAGATTCGGTGTCACCCCGGATTTGACTACTTTAGGTAAAGTTATCGGTGGCGGTTTGCCGGTGGGAGCTTACGGGGGAAGGCGGGATATTATGGGGATGGTGGCTCCTGCTGGCCCGATGTATCAAGCGGGTACGCTGTCGGGAAATCCTTTGGCGATGACTGCTGGGATTAAGACTTTGGAATTGCTACAAAAACCCGGCACTTACGAACAGTTGGATAAGATTACCAAAAAACTGTCCGACGGATTGCTAAAAATTGCTAAGGAAACCGGACACGCGGTTTGGGGCGGGCAAATTAGCGGGATGTTTGGCTTGTTTTTTGCGGCTGGCCCGGTTCACAATTACGAGGATGCCAAGAAGTCGGATTTGACGAAGTTCAGCCGCTTTCACCGGGGAATGTTGGAGCACGGAATTTATCTTGCTCCTTCGCAGTTTGAGGCGGGATTTACTTCTTTGGCTCATACTGACGAAGATATCGATCGAACTTTGGCTGCAGCGCGTGAAGTGATGGCAAGTATTTAACGTGTGTAGTAAGGATGTTCGTCCTTAAAACTCAGGAATAAATAATTAAAGTCCTTGCTGTTTGTTGGCAGTAAGGACTTTAATTTTTAACTGCTTTATCAAATAAAGTCCTGAATCGTAGAGACTATTCTGGACTACCTTTTAATCAGGCTTACAGGCTTTTTTTAGTAAATTTTCACCGGGTAATTCCTGTTTAATGGTGTGAGGGAATTACAAATTAGTAATTATAGGAACTCTCTACTTTACCGTAGCAATCCCTAACTTAGCTCCCTTAATTCGGCGTAATCGATCCATAACTTCCACAACATTTCCGTGATTGACGCTTTTATCCGCATTCAGCACAATTAATGAGTTCGGATTTGACCCCATTACCTGTCGCACTGTACTCTCAATCTGCTCTAAGTTGACTGACTTTTTATCAACCATTAATTTTCCCTGAGGATCAATGGTGACGGTAATTTTAGCAGGCGAGTCCTGAACTTGAGAGGTTGATGCTTTCGGTAAATTTACGGGTAGACCCTCGGATTTGGATAAAGACAAAGAGGAAACAATGAAAAACGTCAATATGGCGAAGGTTACATCAATCAGTGGCACGATGTTGATCTGGGGAATACTATCAGGTTCATCGGGTAGGCGCATAGTTAGATTCTCTTGGTAGTTTTTCGTAGTGGTGACGGTACAATAGCTCTAGCTGGCCTCCGGCTTCCTGCATAAAAGCTATCTGCTGTAAGTAAAACCCACGAAACATATTAGCAAAGACGAGCGTAAAGATTGCCACCACTAACCCCATTGCCGTAGAAACGAGGGCTTCGCTAATCCCCCCGGTAACGCCCGCGGCATTGGTGCCTGCAGCATCTCCCAGTTTGAGGGAGTCAAAGGTAGTAATTAAGCCCAAAACTGTTCCGAGCAACCCAAATAGCGGGGAGAGGGTGATAATGGTGTCAAATATTGTATTGAATCGCTTCAAAACGGGGATTTCTGCCTGAGCTGCACTCTCTAAGACCAAACGAAATTCTTCGATGTTGGGCGAGTCTAATTCTAATGCTTCCAAAAAAATTCTGGCTAACGGCAAATCAGCGTTTACTTGTAACTTTTTGATGGCGGAATCCGGGTTTTGACCGTAAAGTCTTAGCACTTCCCGCACCACCCGCCGCTGTCGCCGATTCACTTTAAACCAAAAGACAAGACGCTCTAAAATCAGTGCGACTGCTGCGATTGACGAGGCAAGCAGCGGCCAAGAAACAATGCCCCCAGCGCGAAAAATGTAAATGAAATTATCCATTAGTTTGTATTCTCGTTAGCTGTGTTGAGTGATCGCAAGCTGCCTAATGGTGCAATTAGCCCGATCGAAGGCTGGTAGAGTTTCTGCGTCAAGTCGGCACAAGTGATTCAGACTGCGAATTGTTTCACTCAAAGGCGATCGCGCGATCGCACAAACGCATTACCTGTATGTGACTATCTTCGTCTTTACCCAAAATGCTTCTACTGCGATCTCGACCGATTTTTCTCCCAGTGCTTGCTTGCTAAAGATTTGCCTTAGGACTTGACAATAATCTTCAATAATTTAAAAGATTCTCAACTAGGTTTCCACAAATATCAGTGTTTGTCAAGCCATCATTTACAATATTCAATAATATTTTCTTATTTAAGATAAGCTTATTGTTTTTTATTGCTTATGTAAAATCACCTGTGAAAAGCTTGAGAATGTTGAAATTTGTTGGTAGATTACGGGCTACAGTATTGCATTTAAGGCATTTTGAAACCTTGCCCTGCCAGAATCAGAAAATTGACAGCACCCACGAGAGCGACGTAGGCGCACCCAAAGGAAATGCTGATTGGTAGCGTCTACTTGCTATATCAAAATAAAATAATGAAAATTAATTGCAAGAGTCTTGAACAGGGTGACAGTCTTCTTATAGGATGGGTAGGTTCATCAGTGATAGCAAGCTCAACCCGCAGTTGGTAGCTTGTTTCGGGTTATGTGGGGGAGCCAGCGAGGACGTTGCCAACCCATCCATCAAGGAGATTCGTAAGGCATGAGTTTTTCAAATATTTCGGCGACGCAAAGAGAACAACAAGAAGAAGCTCTCAAAAAAGTTCTGGCGATCAGTCTATTAGCCTCAAGCTTACTGCACGGTGTCGCGCTGCCGTTGAGCCTCAACTTGGTCGAACCTGCTGAATTTGCAGAGGAACCCATTGAAGTTGTTGTGCTTGATGAACCCAAAGTAGAGGAAACCCAGCCAGAGCCGACTATTCCAGAAAAGGTATCTCCCCCACCTGAGACGTTCAAACCAGAACCGCCAGCAGAGCCAAGTCCCGCAGAGGAGCCACCCGTAGCGGTAACGCCACCGCCGATTCCAGAGGAGCAGCCGGTAGCGGTAACGCCCCCGCCGATTCCAGAGGAGCCACCCGTAGCGGTAACGCCCCCGCCGATTCCAGAGGAGCCACCCGTAGCGGTAACGCCACCGCCGATTAAGGAGCCACCCGTAGCGGTAACGCCACCGCCAATTCCAGAGGAGCCACCCGTAGCGGTAACGCCACCACCAGAGATTAAGAAAGAGCTGCCCTTAACGGAAACTCCGCCACCAACTCCTATCGAGCCTTCCCCCCCACCTCAACAGGATTTCAATTCCCCAGAAACTCCTAAAACCCCGATCGCCAAGGAACCCGAAACCCCTTCGCCCGATCCTCCAAAAAGCGAACCACCCGTTACCGCATCCCGCCCCAAGGGTGCTGGAAGTTCCACAGACTTTACAAAAGATGCTGCAAATCCCAACTCCTCCGACAGCCCCGAAAAAAATAACCCGCTCTCACCATCTGCTTCGGCGGGTAGCGGGGAACCTTCCTCAGAGCCATTAAATCCTTCTTCCGGGCCCATACAGCGATCGCCCGGGGCTGGGTCGCCAGTCACAGCTACTAGACCAGGAGGCGGTGGCAATTCTGGAAATGGGATCGGAGGTTTAGGAAACATTGCCTCTGGTGGCCCAGGAGGCGGAAGCCCAGGAGGTGGAAGCCCAGGAGGAAGTGCGTCGAACTCACTATCTGGCGCCAGCGAAAATGGCGACCTACCTTCCTCAGAGCCATTTGGGGATGGTTCGGGGCGATTGGGAAGATCGGCGACGGCTGGCTTACCAGGTTCTGGAGGCGGAGGCCCTGGAGGCGGAGGCTCTGGAAGCGGAGGCTCTGGAAGCGGAGGCTCTGGAAGCGGAGGCCCTGGAGGCGGAGGTTCTGGAGGCGGAGGTTCTGGAGGCGGAGGTCGTGGAGGCGGAGGCTCTGGAAGCGGTTCGGGGTCAGGGCAAAAACCGACAAATCCAGGAAGAGGGGGGAGTCCTTCGCGCGCTCCCGGCACGCCTGGAGGCACTTGCATTAGTGGCTGCGGTAAACCTAACTATCCGAGCGCAGCCAGAGAAGAAGGGCGCCAAGGCCAAGTGGAACTCATTTGTGACATTGACCCCAACGGTAAGACAGTCAACATCAAGATCTTGACTCCTAGCAAATACAACGACTTGAATCGCGCAGCGATGAAAACAGTAGAAGAAAGGAAATATGCCCCATCAGAGAGTGGCATTCAAGGAGAAAGAATAACCATTACCTTCCTGCTCACTGACTAGGGATTTTTTTGAGACTCTAGCAATTTGGCTGGAAATTCTATAGCACCGTCCAAGGAATAGCAAAGTTAAAAGTTGAATTTTTTGTGAATTATGAATTTGGGAATGTCGTCACCAATATTAAGTAAACTTCAGCGAGTTGGACTCGCTCTATTACTTGGTTCCAACTTGGGAATTGCTTTGTTATTTGCCAACCCTCGCAGCGCAATGGCAGGAGTAATTACTTTACCCGATGGCGGACGTTGCGAGGGAGAATTGAGTGAGGGAAAACTCAGCGGCCCCGGCAGTTGTCAATATGCCAACGGCGATCGCTACGAAGGCCAATTTCTCAACGGCAAACCTCACGGTCAAGGCATCTATACCTTTAAAGAAGAAGGTCGATACCAAGGAGAATTTGGGGATGGGGAATTCAACGGTCAAGGTGTCCGCGAATTTGCTAACGGCAACCGCTACGAAGGCACTTTTAAAAACGGTGAGTTCGACGGTACAGGAACTTTTACCTCAACTAACGGCATTCGTTACGAAGGCTCTTTTACCAATGGTTCTCCCAGCGGTCGCGGGGCTTTTACGTTCAGTAATGGCACTCGATGCGAAGGAGATATTAAAGAAGGAAAAGTTAACGGCAAAGGCGTGTGTCAATATGCTAATAAGAACCGCTACGAAGGAGAGTTGCTGAATAATGTGCCTCACGGGCAGGGAATTTATACCTTTGCTGAAGGAGGTCGTTATGAGGGGCAATTTAGTGAAGGGCAGTTTCACGGTAAAGGGGTTCGCGAATATCAGAACGGCAACCGCTATGAAGGAGAGTTTGTCAAGGGCAACACTCAAGGTCAGGGGGTGCTTACTTTTAAAGAAGGGGGACGTTATCAAGGGCCGTTTGACAATGGAGAATTTAGTGGTGAAGGTGTCCGTGAGTTCGCCAATGGGAATAGCTATAAAGGCACTTTCGTCAAGGGTAAGATGAGCGGGAAAGGAGTTTTTATTTTTGCTAATGGCGATCGCTGCGAAGGCGAATTTAGCGATGGTCAGTTCAACGGCAAAGGTACCTGTATTTACGCCAATGGCGATCGCTATCAAGGTGAATTCCTCAACGGCCAGAAACACGGGCAAGGTTCTTATCTATATGCAGATGGAACGAAAGTAGAGGGAACTTGGCAACAGGGGCAGCTTAAAAAATAACCTTATAACCTATCTCGCCCTACTTGTTTACCCCTCCTCCTCACCAATGGCATTAATGCGCTTTAGGGCCGACACACGGGCGTTTTATAGCGCTTTTCAAGTTGGTGAGCGTAGCGGAGGGCTTTTAATTTCACATCCGATTTACACAGGGTGTTTTTTCGGATTTTCTGGATGTCTCGAAGAGGTGTTATTTTTTTAACAGCAGATGGAGGCAGATAGACGTAGATAAATTACGTTTTTGGGCATCGGATTTGTATAATTTTCTCCATTGTTCTCCATAAAAGGAATTTAAATCCTCGGCGTTTTGTTCGTGCAGCTTGTTGAAAATGCTGTTATGTCTCAGTTTAACCCTAGCCAATTAATTTCCAGTGTTTCTACAACTAAAAAAACAAGGTCGCCGGATTGTCTCGTTATTGATGAGTTTTATTTTAGTTTTGCTTCTAAATAATGGGGTTCAATCCTCGCCTGAAATCGGCACTCAAATTCTTTGGGATACCTATGGAATTCCACACATTTATGGAGAGAATACTAAAAGCCTTTTCTACGCTTTTGGGTGGGCGCAAATGCAAAGTCACGGTAATCTGATTTTGCGTCTTTACGGGCAAGCTCGCGGGCAAGCTGCCGAATTTTGGGGCGAAGATTATCTGGAATCCGATCGCTGGGTGCAAACGATGGGAATTCCTAATCGTGCCAATGCGTGGTATGAATCACAAAATCCCATTTTTCGCAACTATATCGATGCTTTTGTTGGCGGAATGAATGCCTATGCAAAAGAACACCCAGAGGCGCTCACCCAAGAATTAAAGGTAGCATTGCCCATCAAACCGGTAGATGTATTGGCACACGCGCAACGCGTCATCAATTTTACTTTTGTAGTCGATCCAGAGGACCTTGAAGATATCGCTGACAATGATACCCCCAAAGGCTCTAATGGTTGGGCGATCGCTCCTTCGCGCTCTGAAAGCGGCAATGCCATGTTATTGGCAAATCCTCACCTTCCTTGGTCGGATTTATATTTATGGTACGAAGCACAACTGGTTGGCCCAGAAATTAACGCTTACGGAGCGACTCTTGTCGGATTTCCTGTATTAACGATCGCCTTTAATGACAACTTGGGATGGACTCATACTGTCAACACTCACGATGGCTGGGATGCCTATGAATTGCCCCTCGCTAACGATGGCTATCGCTTCGATGGCGAAGTCCGAAAATTTGACAGAGAAGAGAAGGTTTTAAAAGTCAAAGAAAAGAATGGGAATTTGCGCTCGGAATCTCTAGTAGTGCGGCGTTCTGTTCACGGGCCGATTCTCACAGAAAAACAGGGCAAAGCGATCGCCCTGCGCGTTGTCGGACTCGATAAACCAGCAGCGCTTCAGCAATGGTGGGATATGGGACGCTCAAAGAATTTTTCTGAATTTGAAGCCGCTTTAAAGCGCTTGGAAATTCCCATGTTTACCGTCATGTATGCCGATCGTGAGGGGCAGATCATGCACTTGTTTAACGGTCAAGTCCCCATACGCAAAAAAGGAGATTTTAAATACTGGTCAGGCACGATCGCAGGCAATACGTCAGAGACTTTGTGGAGCAAAAATCATCCCTATGCGGATTTGCCGCGCGTTGTCGATCCGCCCAGCGGTTGGTTGCAAAATACCAACGATCCGCCTTGGACAACGACGTTTCCCAGCCCGATCGCACCGGATAAATATCCCGCATACATGGCACCGCGCGGCCCGATGGATTTGCGCTCGCAGCGATCGGCAAAAATGCTCTTAGAAGATGACAAAATCTCTTTCGATGAATTGATGCAATACAAACATTCCACTCAGGTAGAACTAGCCGATCGCCTCCTCGATGATTTAATTCCCGCCGCACGGCAAGGCAGTGAAAAAGCGCGCCGCGCTGCGGAAGTTCTCGCCACTTGGGATCGGAAAGTCGATGCTGACAGTCGCGGTGCGGTGCTGTTTGCCTTTTGGAAAAAAGCGATGGATGCCGATCGGTTATTCGCTAAACCTTGGAGCGAAGATGCGCCGCTAACGACGCCAGACGGGTTGGCAAATCCTGCGGAGGCGGTGCGGGTGCTGGAAGCGACAGCAACCAAAGTTGAGGTAACTTATGGCGCGTTAGATGTGGCATGGGGGGAAGTCTTCCGATTGCCTGGGGAGGCGAATCTGCCGGCAAATGGAGCTGACGGTGCTTTGGGTGTATTTCGCTCAGTATGGTTCGCTCCTGGGAAAGACAATCGCTTTCAAGCGGTGGCGGGCGATTCTTTTGTGGCTGCGATTGAGTTCTCGAATCCGGTGAAAGCGATGGCGCTAAACAGTTACGGCAACGCCAGTCAACCTGGTTCGCCCCACGCCGGCGATCAGTTGCAGCTATTTGCTCGGAAGGAATTGCGCCCTGTATGGCGATCGCGATCGGAAATTGAAGCTCACCTGAGTTCGCGCCAGAAACTATAGAAGAAGGAAGGAGGAAGAAGGAAGGAGGAAGAAGGAAGAAGGAAGGAGGAAGAAGTTAAAAGACTTCTCTCCGTGTCCCCTTTACGCATCGCGCAGCAGCCGGCAAGCATACCCACCGACTGCAACGAGGAATAAGCCTAGGGCGGAGATAGCGTATAACAAAGCCATGCCAGCACCGGCACCTGTCCCCAGAATTCCGCCAAAAATAGCTGCTAAAAAACCTCCCGGTTGCATGGCGGGTTCAAAGACGCGATCGGCAAGTGGCCCTGCGATCAATAAACCGAGCGCTGACGCCAATTGCACGATCACTGCTCTGGTAGCAAAAACGCGCCCCTGCACCTCTGGTGCGACTTTCGCCAGCCATATCGCCTCGTTGGAACTGCCGAGGATGGGGAAATTGAAAGACGAACAAAATTGAGCGGGAATCCAGATGGAAAGGGCCTGACCGAAAGCAAAGACTATTTTACTCAAACCCGCGCCTGCCATGCCGAGCAGAAAGCCCCGGATTCGGCGCTTGGGGCCGCCCCAAATACTGACGATCGATGCTCCTAAAACGCCGCCTGCGCCGGCGGCTGAAAGGATCGTACCGAGGATTCTGGCATTGTTGCCGGTGCGTGCCAGAATCATCGGTGAGTAGAGGGCCGCGCCGATGTCGTGAGCGAACCAGAATAGCGAAACCGACACCAGCAAGGCAAGCAGGCTGGGACGCTGCACGATGTAGCGGAATCCGAAGCTGAGTTCTTGCAATAGGTGGGGGCGAGTCGGCTGGGAATTGGAGGCGATCGCGGGCTGGGGTATTTTGACAGATATTAGCGTGGCGATCGCGATTGTAAAAGTTGCCAGGTCGATCGTAAAAATCCCGCTCAACCCGATCGCAGAATAGAGAATCCCCGCCAGCGTCGGAGCAATAATACTCGCGCCGTATTTTGCCAAAAAACTTAAACTGCTAGCGCGGCTGTAATGCTTTTCTGGCATCATTGTCGCGATCGCTGCGGAGTAAGCTAACTGCTGAAGTTGGTCAAAAATTCCGTTAATCGCAGCCGCTACATATATATGCCATATTTGCAGGTTTTGGCTGATATAAAGTAATAGGATAGTGAGCGTTAACAAAGCTGAAACCGCATCACCGCTCCCCATCAAAAATTTTCGATTCCAGCGATCGACGAGAATGCCAGCAACCGGAGCAAGCAAGATGCGCGGCAATTGAATAAAAAAACTCAACAAAGCCAAAGCCGTCACTTGACTGGTGGACTCCCAAATCCAAATAGTCAGCGCAAACGCGGACATAGCGCTGCCAATCATCGAAGCAGTTTGTCCGAGCCAGAGTTGAATAAATTTTTGCATTAAAGAAGCGATTGATAGGATTTAAAATTCAGAGAATCGGGGTTTTTAGGCAGGAGAATGGCACCCGCATCCCACCGCACGCCGCTCTCCTTAAAACCAAGGCCATTGCTGGCTAAGTGGAGATAATTCTTCATATTGCTGTCTCGCCTCCTTGCGGTAAAATTTCGCCAAATGCCGCTGCCGCCACATCATTACGCCCGTAACAAACAGTACAATCGCTGCTAATCCTGCGATCGCGTGTGCCACCCGCAAGTAAATTCCGCCATAGCTGCCAATATGTAGCGGATAAAGCGAGTTGAGAATTCGATTTGCTACCGAAGCTGAATTTACACTGTCAGCCTGCAATATTTTGCCACTGTATTGGTCGAGATAAATGGTGCTAATCCCGTTTGGGTGCGGCTCATTGGGAAATTTTTTCCGTACCTTAAAAATTGCTTCAGGCTTCAAAGGCAGAGAAATAAAAGTGGTTTTAGCTTCCGGCCAAACGGTATTAACTTGGTGTAATATTTCGTCAAGGTTTTGCCTCGAACTGCTAGACTGGGGATGAGAAGTCAATGCGGGCTGTGGCTTTTCATTCGTTAGCCAATACAGCGTCGATTGAACCGGCGCGTAAAAAATTATCGCTGTCCCTGTAGCGGAGATGAGTATGAGAAAAGCGACCGATACAATGCCAGAAACGTTATGTAAATCAAAGACAGTCCGCTGCCAGTGAGCTTTCCAATTAATAGAAAATCCGCGACCCAAATTGCGCCAGCCCGTCCACAATACCAAACCCGTAAAAGTTAGTCCTAGCATTACTAGACCGCAACTACCGACAACAAGATGACCGAATTCTCCTCCCGCTAATTCCGCGTGTAACGTAAAAATAAAACCTGTAAAAGTTTCTTTCCAAAGGCGCCCACCCGTAATTTTTCCACTGTAAGGGTTGACATAAACGCTAACTATTTCTTCACTCTTTGACAGCATGGAAACTTGGCAAACATCCTTCGCTGATCGTGGCAGCAAGATACTAAGAGCTTGATTTTGGGGATAAGCTTTTTCGACAATCTGCAGGACATTTTCCAGCGGTATCCGTTCGGCTTGAGGAATAACTTGCAGGAGTTGAGGATTGAAGAACCGCTCGATTTCGGGCCCAAAAATTAGCAAGCTACCTGTTAAAGCAATTACTGCTAGAAATATTCCTACCACCAACCCCAAATACAAGTGCAGTTTGAATGCGAGTTTGCGGAACTTCATCTCGAAATTTTTCTCAAAGCCGTTAACTGTTCTCATTAAGGTAAAACCGATAGTCCGACAGGCAATGAATTCCCTGTCTCAAAGCTAAAGTCCTCGCTATGAGGACTGAGAAAAACACTTTTCAACTCATTAGTCCTCTTGAGAGGACTTTAGCTATTAGACAGGGGTTTCAACCCCTGGCGGACTGGCGGACTAGCGGGTGGCCGCGAGGACTAGCGGACTAACAGCTTAAATTGACACCAATGGGTTCTTGGAGTGTCCCTACGGGGATATTGAATCTACCTCATAAACCTGCAATCTGCTGTAATTACCAGTTAAGGCGGTAATTAACACTGAGAGTCAAACCTCTGCCTGCATAATTAGAGCTGTCCAATTCAAATCCAGCGTTGTATTGGGAGATCACGGGAAAATATTGATTATTCAATAAATTCTCGACTTTGACTTGTAGCAGCCCCGAGCCAATTTTAACCGCGCTGACGTAATCCAGTGTGAGATAGCTGCTAATCGGGCCGCCATCCGAGCCGTCTTTGAAGGCTTGATCGCGATTTCCAGAATATAATAACTGTAACCGATTGTTCCATCCCGGCAAAGTTTCGTTTTGAACATAAGCTGTTAGCTTGAGCGGTGGAATTCGGCTGCTATCGAGGGCGATGTAACGGTTTTCCTCCTCATATTTGCCTTGAATATAAGTAGCAGTCCCGCCGATCGACCATGTTCGTCCAGGTTGCCAATCCACAGTTCCTTCTAAGCCGTAAATGCGTTCTGGGGCGCGCTGTAGTTCCAGGCGGCCTGTGTTGCCAACTGGTTCAAAACGGACTCCTAGATCCGAGGTATTGTAAAAAGCGGCAAGCGACATTTGCACGGATTGCCACCCTCCTCGAATGCCAATTTCGTAGCTGTTGACTTTTTGCGGTTGAGTTACTTCTAACGAAGATTCAATTCCGACAAAATCCTCGGGGGGTTGGCGGAGGATGCGGCCGAAATCTGGAACTGAGAAACCTTGAGAAAAGTTGCCAAATATGTTGAAGGTGTCATTAATTTTATAGACAGCCCCTGTATTAAATAGGGTGGCGTTAAATTTGCGCTCGCCTCCTTCGATCTGGCGCTCATTAAAAGTGGTATAATCATTGACGTTTAACCCGAGGCGTTCGTGACGTATCCCACCACTTAAAATGACGATATCGTCAATATTCCATTCCATTTGACCGAAAAAGCCAAGGCTGTCGTAAGTGTAAGGAGGGACGAAAGGACGCTCCGAGATTTTCCGGTAAACCCGGCGGCCACTTGCGTCAAATCTCTCCGGGTCGTACAGGTCGAAACGCTGTCTGCTATCTTCAGTAATATAGTCAGAACCCCAAGTTAATCGAAGATTTTCGGCACGGGATAAAGGAGTGGTGATCGCCAGTCTACCTCCTATCTGTTCGTTCTCGGCTCGCGAACGAGTAACACCGACAAACGGCCCAAAGAACTCGGACGTGCGGTAATCTAAAGGAACACCTACATTGGAATTCGTTCGATAGTAGATTTGACTTTGAAGGCTGCTGCCAAAAAGGTTTTGGTTGGTGTAACTTAGGTTGAGCTGTGTACTTTTATTTCCCGGTGTTTCCCCGTCGATATCCAAATTTCCGGTTCGGATGGCGCGGGCTTTTTGCCGTCCTTCCTGGTCGTCAACACTAAAGTCTTGAATTACATTGGGATCTTGGGTTTCCCGATAGTGATTGACCGTTAGTTGCAGCCGCTGGTTGGTGTCCAAATCTACCCCGACTTTGCCCATGACGTTGAAGAGCGTGCTGCTATCTCCGCCGATTTCAAACAAGGGAATGCGATCGCCTTTGGCATCGTAAAAAGCTCCACTTCTAGAGAGCGAGACAGTGCCCGTCATATCGAAATTGCCACTTCGGCCAGAAATCGTCTGCTGAGCGTTAAAGCCTAGAGCATCTTGTGTGTTTGTTAAAGCGCTACTGACGCCCACTTCAGTAACAGCAGCTAGCCTTTCCTCAGTTGGCCGACGAGTAATAATATTAACCACGCCACCTGTAGCCTGAGCGCCGTAGATTGCGGTAGACCCCCGCACTACTTCAATGCGTTCGATCGCGCTGGGATCGATGTTTCTGAATTCTCTGCCAAAAGATTGAAGATTGGTCGTTTGCGGCACGCCGTCAATCAGAACGGAAACGTTGCGACCCCGCAAAGTTTGCCCATAAGTGGCAGTAGTTTGAGTCGGGGCCGCAAAACCGGGAACCTGATTTGCCAGAGTTTCCCCGACATTTCTCGATTGCCCTACCTGCTGCTGAATTTCTTGTGAGTCTACCACCGTTATAGAGCGCGGCACGTTTGTCACTCTTTCTGCGGTTCGTGTTGCAGTGACGACGATTTCAATCGGGTTTCTCCCCACCTGTGGCGTTCCGGGTGGCTGTGTCGGTGTTCCTGGCGGCTGCGCTGTCGGCGGCAAGGGTTCTCCGGGCGTTCCAGGCGGCTGTGCTGTAGGCGGTAAGGGTTCTCCGGGCGTTCCTGGTGGCTGCGCTGTAGGCGGTAAGGGTTCTCCGGGCGTTCCTGGTGGCTGCGCTGTCGGTGGCAAAGGTTCTGCGGGTATCTCTACCTGCTGCCCTGTCGGTGGCAAGGGTTCTGCGGGTGTCCCCGGCCGCTGTGTTGTAGGAGCCGGTGCAGGCGGGCGAGCAGTCATCTGCGAGGTGGGTTGTAAGCTGAGAATCAGACCCGCAGCGTTAGGAATCACCCGTGCCACTGGTTGGCCCCTCTCGCCAATGACTCTGATTCGGATGCTGTTGTTATCTAAAGGAGTAACGGTGACAGAAGCAATTCCCGCAGCCGGTTTGTCTTGACGAAACTCATTTCCCCCCGGCAATCGCAGTTGAGCGGTGATGGCATCAATTTGTAAAGTTTCGCCAAAGGTGGTGGTGAAGACTTGCAGGGGTCTTCCATCTTCAGTGTCTAGGATGATTTCAATACCTTCTGACGTGGGGTTGAGGCGAACGCCCGTCACCTGCGCGATGTTGGAAGCGCACGCCGACTGAGCGACTACCGCCGACACGACTCCTGCCAGCCCAAGGCTACTTAATAATTTCTGCGATATGTTCATTAGTCTTGAATCAACAATTGATAGAACTTCGGATATGTGGTTTGCGTTGTTTGCACAACATGATTTGTGGCAGCGTTGCTGCTCTTGTGGGCAGGAGTGAAACTGACCTGCGGAAAATACGACCTAGTTGTCGGGCGCACTTCGATCCGATTCTCCCGTCGCTAGCAGCCTTTGTCTGGCAGGAAGCGTGTGAGGGCGAAAGCCTCTGTCCGGTGGCGCTCTGGACGATCGCCCACGGTGGGCATTTTCCTCGGTTAAAGGAAGTAGTCGCTGGACGCTTAATGAGAAAGTGCCTTAATTAGATAACACAGCACTTACATCTGTCAAGAGTTAACTAATGAAAACTAATTGCATTTTAATATAGGGGGTCTGACCCCTCTACTTAGTTGTGCACCACTTACCTATTATGGTTGCGGTAAGGGCTAGACAAACGATCGCCTAAAATGCTATGGCAAGAGTTAGAAAAGATTGTCACATAGGAAATGATAGGAGTCAACAAATTTACTAAACGACTCTTGACAATAAATATCATCTAGCCTACTATGCTTAAAGTCGATAGCCGTAAAGCCCCTGAAGCTGATATCGAAGCTGGCTCGGACTGAAATCGCCCCGGAGCCATTGCCGAACAGCGCGATCGACAACAAAACCTCAAAACAAGCGCTAATACCCGGATTGAAGACTAAAACGCGCTGATGGGAGACTCGTAACGCCCGACAACTGTTCACAGAAAGTCTATGTGGAAAGAATTTGGCGGAACTGGTTGGCGTACTGCAAACAAGATTTATAGGTAAAAAGAATCGATGAGTGACGCAAGCATTAAGGGACACCAACTCACCGAAAGTTCTACCAATTTAGTAGAACTCCTGCAAAACAGAGCATTACACCAACCAGATCAGAAATATACTTTTCTGTTAGACGGAAAAACTGAAACCGCCAGTTTGACTTATCGAGAGTTAGACGCGATCGCCCGATCGCACGCCGTGCGACTTCAGACATTGGGAGTCACTGGCGAACGAGCCTTACTGCTTTTCCCACCAGGATTGGACTATCTCGCCGCCTTTTTTGGATGTTTGTACGCCAAAGTGATCCCGGTTCCCCTCTATCCGCCGAAGTTGAAGCGGAATTTAGCGAAAATTAGTGCGATCGCCAAAGACGCAGGAGCAACATTTGCGATCGCTCCCGCGCGACACTTGGAAAATTTAGAGCAGCTATGCGAGCAAGCGCCGGAACTCAAAGGGCTGCACTGGCTGACTGCAGAGGCGCTTGCCGATGACGGGGAAAAGTGGCAGCAGCCACCCATCGATCCCGACGAAGTGGCTTATCTTCAGTACACTTCCGGCTCAACCTCCACCCCCAAAGGCGTAATGGTGAGCCACGCCAACGTTTTGTACAACATCGAATACATTCACCGAGGCTTTGACCACGATTCCGAAAGCGTTGCCGTAACGTGGCTTCCCCCCTTTCACGACATGGGGTTAATTGACGGATTGCTCAAACCTTTGTATCTGGGAATTCCCTCTTACTTCATGCCGCCAGCGGCGTTTATTCAGAACCCGATGTGCTGGTTGGAAGCGATTTCACGCTACAAAGCTACCCACAGCGGCGGGCCAAATTTTGCTTACGACTTGTGTGCTAGCAAAATAAGCAAAATCTTGGGCGATCGCCAAGAAATGCTCGACTTGAATAGTTGGCGCGTCGCGTATAACGGCGCAGAACCCATCCACAAAGAAACCCTAGAGCGATTTACCAAAGCTTTTGAGCCCTGCGGTTTTCGGGCGGATGCCTTTTGTCCTGCTTACGGAATGGCAGAAACCACGCTAAAAATTGCCACGGTTCGCAGCGGGGCAACACCGACTTTCTTACCTGTTGACGCTGGGGCGCTGGAAAATAATCACATTGTAGAAGTTGTCGAAGGCGATCGTGGCGCGAGAACTTTAGTCGGCTGCGGTTTCCCTGAATTTGGCACTCTAGTTGCGATCGTCAATCCCGAATCTCTGACGCAATGCCAGCCGCACGAAGTCGGAGAAATTTGGGTAGCTGGCGAAACAGTGACGCGAGGCTATTGGAATCGCCCAGAAGAGACAGAAAAAACTTTCCAAGCATATCTTTCAGATACCAGCGAAGGGCCATTTTTGCGAACAGGAGATTTAGGCTTTTTACGCGACGGAGAACTGTTTATTACAGGGCGACTCAAAGATTTGATTATCATGCGAGGTCGCAATCTTTACCCCCAAGATATAGAAAGAACGGCAGAGCGCAGCCATCCCAGTTTGCGGCAGGGGGCGATCGCGGCATTCTCGGTGGAAGTCGCAGGCGAAGAACAGCTCGTTATCGTGCAAGAATTACAATCTCGTAAAGCGCCGGATAATAGCGAGGAAATTATCAGCGCCATCCGCTCCAGCATTGCTCAAGAATATGAAGTGCAAGTTTATGGAGTAGTGCTGATTAAGCCCGGAAGCATTCCGAAAACGACCAGCGGTAAAATTCAACGTCGCGCCGCCTATGCTGACTTTCTAGCTAACAAATTGGAAGTGGTCGCCAGTAGCGTTTTAGAGATATCTGATTTTGTTGAAATAGAGAATCGCCTCACGCGAGAAAATCTGCTGACAGCCGAGTTAGCCGAACAGCAGGCACAGTTAGAAACCTATTTGCGACAGCAGGTAGCGAGGGTGCTGAAAGTCAGCATTTCTCAAATCCAATCGGCACAGGGTTTTAGTAACTTGGGTTTGGATTCATTGGCGGTATTTGAATTTAAAAATCAGATCGAAAGCGATCTAAAAATAGCTTTATCAATAGAAGACTTATTCCTGGAATTAAGCCTTGCTCAACTGGCTGCAAAAATTTTAGAAAAATTGGCAGAAGCCCCGAAAATTGCGTCTATTCAGGCAGTTGCTCGCCTACAAAACATCCCCCTGTCTTTTGCTCAAGAGCGCTTATGGTTCTTTGACCAATTGGAACCAGGAAACCCCTTTTATAACCTCTGCGGTGCAGTTCGGATCACAGGACAACTTAATGCAGAAGCACTCAGGCAAAGTATTGAGACAATTATCGATCGGCACGAGGTTTTGAGAACTGCATTTGCTGCTGTGGAAGGGCAACCGATACAGGTTGTCGCTGCTGCGGGCGATTGGACGCTGCCGCTGATAGATTTGAGCGATCGCTCCCCAGACGATCGCGAGGCCCAGGTACAAAGGCTGTCTGCGGAAGAAGCGCGAGATCCCTTTGACTTGGGGCAAAGCTCTCTGCTGCGCGCCAAACTGCTGCGCCTCGACGAAACAGAGCACGTCTTACTTCTAACCGTGCATCATATTGTTTTTGATGGTTGGTCCCTGGGCGTATTTCTCCGGGAGTTGGCAGAATTTTATCAAGCTTTTTCTAGCAATGATTTACCCTTGCTTTCCCCGCTGCCAATTCAATACGCCGACTTTGCCGCATGGCAGCGCCAGCAGTTGCAAGGAGAAATATTAGAGACGCAAGTGGCTTACTGGAAGCAGCAGTTAAGCGGCAGCTTGCCGGTTCTAAATTTACCAACAGACTTTCCTCGCCCCGCCGTTCAAACGTTCCAGGGTGCGAGACAAACTTGGGAGTTGCCCAAAGATTTGAGCTTGGCGCTGACCCAATTGGGCCAGCAAGAAAAAGCCACCCTATTTATGACGTTGCTGGCAGCCTTCAAGACGCTGCTTTATCGCTACACGGGGCAGACAGATATTTTAGTTGGCTCTCCCATCGCCAACCGCAATCGCAGCGAAATAGAAGCATTAATTGGATTTTTTGTCAATACTTTAGTGCTGCGGTCTGACTTAAATGGAAATCAGACTTTTCGAGAGTTGCTAAGGAATGTGCGAGAAGTGGCATTAGGCGCTTACGCGCATCAAGATGTACCGATTGAGAAGCTTGTCGAGGAGTTGCAGCCAGAGCGAGATTTGAGCTACTCGCCACTGTTTCAAGTGGCGTTTGCCTTGCAAAACGGCTTGACGCAGACTTTAGAATTGCCAGGGCTGACTTTAAATTTTAATGAAATTGACACCGAAACCGCTAACTTTGACTTGACGCTATTTCTGGAAGAAACCGAGCGGGGGTTGACGGCGACGTGGGAGTACAGCACGAACCTGTTCCAACCCAGCACGATCGCGCGGATGCACGGGCATTTTCAGATTTTGCTCGAAGGAATTATCGCCAATGCCGATCGGCGCCTGGACGAGTTGCCATTGTTGAGCGATCGCGATCGGCATCAACTGCTAGTTGAGTGGAATAATACGCAAGTCGATTATCCGAAAAATTTCACCATTCACCAGTTATTTGAAGCGCAGGTAGAGCAAACGCCGGATGCCGTTGCGGTGGTGTTTGAAAACCAACAACTGACTTATAAAGAGTTAAACCAAAAAGCGAATCAACTGGCGCACTACTTACAAAAACTCGGCGTCAAACCAGAAGTTTTGGTGGGAATTTGTACCGAGCGATCGCTAGACGCGATTGTCGGTTTGCTGGGCATTCTCAAAGCGGGCGGCGCTTATGTACCGCTCGATCCAACTTATCCCAAAGAACGCTTGAGCTTCATGTTAGAAGAAACTCAAGTGTCCGTGCTGCTGACTCAAGCACATTTAGCCGAGTCTCTTCCCGCACATCAGGCGCATCTTATTTGCTTAGATTCAGATTGGGAAATTATCGCGCAGCACGGTGAAGAAAACCCAGCGCCGTTAGTGACTTCTAGCAATCTGGCTTATATAATGTACACCTCCGGATCGACTGGAAAGCCCAAAGGTGCAAGCGTCACGCAGCGCGCAGTCGTGCGGTTAGTCAAAGGAAGTAATTATGCCAATTTGAGCGCGGAAGAAGTCTTCCTGCAACTCGCTCCCATTTCCTTTGATGCTGCAACTTTTGAGATTTGGGGCAGCCTTTTGAACGGGGCGCGATTAGTTGTCATGCCTGCCCATACCCCCTCTTTGCAAGAATTGGGACGGGCAATTCGGCAAAACCAAATAACAACGCTGTGGCTGACTGCTGGATTATTTCACCAGATGGTAGACGAACAGCTAGAGGATTTAAAGCAGGTGCAACAACTGCTAGCAGGGGGCGATATTTTATCAGTTTCCCACGTCTTGAAACTGTTGAGAGAAGCCAAAGGGTGCAGGCTTATTAATGGCTATGGCCCCACGGAAAATACAACATTCACCTGCTGCTATTCGATAACCGATGCCAGTCAAATTGTCAAGTCGGTTGCCATCGGGCGCCCTATTAGTAACACGCAAGTTTATATTCTGGATTCGCAATTGCAGCCAGTGCCGATTGGCGTACCTGGAGAATTGTATATTGCTGGCGACGGGTTAGCGCGGGGGTATTTTAACCGACCTGAATTAACTGCACGAGCCTTTATTTCTAATCCATTTAGCGGCGAGCCAGATGCGCGGCTTTACAAAACGGGCGATCGCGCTTGCTATTTACCAGACGGCAATATTGAATTTCTGGGTCGCTGGGACAATCAAATAAAGGTGCGGGGCTTCCGCATCGAAATCGGCGAGATTGAGGCGGCATTAAGCCAGCATCCGAACGTTCGAGAAGCTGTGGTTGTGGTTCGAGAAGATGAACTAGGAAATAAATGTTTAGTGGCTTATGCAGCGTTCAGCCAAGAGGGCGCGATCGCCACAAGTGAATTGCGCTCTTTCCTGAAGGAGAAGCTGCCGGAATATATGCTGCCTTCGGCTTTTGTGCTGCTAGAGGCGCTGCCGCTGACGCCGAATGGAAAAGTAGACCGCAAAGCACTTAGAGCGCCCGATACAGAAAACTTCCCATTAAACGCAGCTTTTGCACCGCGCACTCCGGAAGAACAGTTACTCGCTGAAATTTGGAGTAAGGTTCTCGGCGTCAAACAAATAGGAATTGACGACAATTTCTTCGAGTTGGGAGGACATTCCCTGCTGGCAACGCAACTGATTGCTAAAGTTCGAGAAGCGTTTCAGGTAGAGTTGCCGCTACGCAGTTTGTTTCAGTCTCCGACGGTGGAAAGTTTGGCAGAAGCGATCGCCATCGCTAAAGCGCAGCAGGCGATCGAACCCCGCGCCCTTGTGCAACTGCCTGCAATCGTCCCCGATCCTCAAAATCGCTGCGAACCTTTTCCGCTCAATGAAATGCAGCAGGCGTACTGGATCGGGAGAAATACCTTTTTTGAAATGGGGAATGTCGCCATTCACGGCTATGTAGAAATTGAAGGCGACGATATAGATTTAGAGCGGTTTAGCCTCGCGTGGCAGCGAGTGGTGGAACGCCACGATATGCTGCGCGCGATCGTCCATCCAGACGGGCAACAGCAAATTTTAGAAACAGTGCCAGCTTATGCAATTCCAGTATTAGATTTGCGCGGACAAAGCCCAGAGGCGGTGAATTCCCAACTCGAAGCAATTCGCGAATCCCTGTCTCACCAAGTGCTGCCGCTCGATCGCTGGCCGCTTTTCGAGATTCGCGCTTCGCTTATACGCGATCGCCGCATCCGCTTGCACGTCAGCATTGACGCCTTGTGCATTGACGGTTGGAGCTATCAAATTCTCTTCCGAGATTTGGTGACGTTTTACCGCAATCCCAACGCAGCGATCGCGCCTTTGCAACTGTCATTCCGCGACTACGTTTTAGCGGCGATCGCGCTCCAAGATTCCTCATTTTTCCAGCAATCTTTAGAGTATTGGAAAAATCGCCTCGCCACTCTGCCGCCAGCGCCCGAACTCCCCTTAGCCAAGCATCCGAGTTCCCTGACACAGCCTCGCTTCAAGCGCTGGAGCGCTCAGTTAGAGCCGGAAACCTGGAAAAAACTTAAAGCCAGAGCCGCGCGATCGGCGCTTTCTCCGACAGGCGTTTTGCTGGCTGCTTATGCCGAAGTTCTGGGCCTGTGGAGCAAAAGCCCTCGGTTTACCCTCAACGTGCCGCGCTTCAATCGCCTTGTACTGCACCCGCAAGTCAACGACATTATCGGCGAGTTTGCCTCGTTTACTTTGCTGGAGGTAGACAACTCGCGCCGAGAAAGTTTTGAAGTTCGGGCGAAACGCCTGACTCAGCAGCTTTGGCACGATTTAGAGCACCAGTACGTCAGCGGCGTGCGCGTTTTGCGAGAATTGGCGCAACTGCACCGGATGACATCGGCGGCACCGATGCCAGTGGTATTCACGACTAATCCGCAGAATAACCCCGGACAAAGCGATTCTTCCATACTCGGCGCGATCGCAGAAATCGGAGAGGTTGTTTACGTCGTCGGTCAAACTCCCCAAGTTTGGATAGACAATCAGTACAGCGAAGCTGGCGGCACTCTATTCTTGAACTGGGATGCGGTGGAAGAACTCTTCCCCCAAGGGCTAATCGACGATATGTTTGACGCCTACTGCCACCTGTTGCAGCGCCTCGCAAGCTCGGAGTCAGCTTGGCAAGAAGAGGCGCAGTTGCAGCAGCAACCCGTCGCTAAGAGCATCGAAGCACCCATTCCCGACGCACTGCTGCACGAGTTGTTTGCTCAGCAAGTAGCCAAGCGATCGCAGCAAGCAGCCGCGATCGCGCGCGATCGCACCCTCACCTACGAGGAACTATATCTGCGATCGAATCAAGTCGCTCACCGATTGCGGAAGCTGGGAGCTCGCCCCAACCAGTTGGTTGCCGTGGTTATGGAAAAAGGATGGGAACAAATCGTTGGTGTGCTGGGCATTCTCGCATCCGGGGCAGCTTATTTGCCCGTAGATGGGGCGCTACCAAAAGAGCGGCTGTGGTATTTGCTGGAAAATGGCGAAGTTGAGATTGTTTTGACGCAATCTCAGTTAAATCAGCGATTGGAATGGCCGGAAAATGTGCGGCGAATTTGTCTCGATACCGACGAATTGGCGGCCGAAAGCAGCGAAGCTTTGGAGTCGGTGCAGGAACCGGAAGATTTAGCTTATGTTATTTACACTTCTGGCTCAACTGGCTTGCCGAAAGGCGTGGCGATCGCGCACCGCGGTGCAGTCAATGCGATCGCTCAGACCAACCAAGTGTTTAATGTCGCCGAGTGCGATCGCGCGATCGCAGTCACCGCACTGCACCACGATATGTCCGTTTACGATATCTTCGGCATCCTAGCGGCCGGAGGAGCGATCGTCATTCCCGATGCCGCACAACGGCTAGACCCCGCTCACTGGGCCCAATTGATGGTAAAAGAGCGCGTCACCCTTTGGAACTCGGTTCCGCCGATGATGGAAATGCTGCTCGATTACGCTGGCGGACGTTCTGAAGTGTTGCCGGAGTGCTTGCGCTGGGCGTTTCTCGGCGGAGACTGGATACCGATAACGCTTCCTGAGAGGTTAAGGGCGATCGTCAAAGAATGTCGCGTTGTCAGTGTCGGCGGGCCAACCGAAACTACCCTTTGGAATATCTGGTATCCGGTAGAAACTGTTGATTCTTCTTGGAACAGCATTCCCTACGGATCGCCGATCGCCAACACCCGCTATTACATTTTGAATCAAAGGCTAGAAGACTGTCCCGTCTGGGTTGCCGGCGAGATGTGCTGTGCCGGAGTGGGACTGACAAAAGGATACTGGCGGAATGAAGAAAAAACTCGCGCCAGCTTCCTCACTCACCCCGTCACCGGCGAACGCTTGTACCGAACGGGAGATTTAGGGCGCTTCCTCCCTGACGGCAACATCGAATTTTTAGGGCGAGAAGACTTCCGCATCAAAATTCGCGGATACCGCATCGAGGCCGGAGAAATTGAAGCCGCTTTGAACCAGCACCCGGCAGTGCGATCGTGTGTAGTAACGGCATTCGGGGAAGATCGCAGTCAGAAACGGTTAATAGCCTATGTGGTTCCCCAACAAAATGCAGCGCCAGAAACTTGCGAATTGCGGCAATTTCTGAGCCAAAAGCTGCCCGAATATATGCTGCCGTCTGCATTTGTCATGCTGGAGGCGCTGCCGCTATCTGCCAATGGAAAAGTAGACCGCAAAGCTCTTCCCGCACCGGATGCCGCCTTCCTTCCGAAAACCTTTGTCGCGCCTAACACCCCGGTTGAAAAAGTTCTCGCAGGCATCTGGGCTGAAATACTCGGAGTGGAAAAAATCGGCATTCACGACAACTTTTTTATCGATTTAGGAGGGCACTCCCTACTAGCAACGCAAATCATCTCGGCGGTGCGCGACACCTTCGGGGTAGATGTTCCCCTGCGCTCTTTCTTCGAGTCGCCTACCGCATCCGAGCAAGCCGCGGCCCTGGTGGAAAATCCCGCGCAGCGAGAGAACGTTGAAAATACCGCTCAATTGCTGCTGAGTCTTGCGGAACTTTCCGATGAAGAAGTAGAGCGAATGCTAGCCGAGAAAACTTCTCTACTCGATCGGGAATTGGCGATCGCCTCTCCCTCTACTTATTAATTCCAGCAGTCTAGTCAACATTATTAATCAGGGTCAAATGAGCTATTTGAAACTATCTGCAAAAAAACGCGCATTGCTGGAAGTGATGCTGCGAGAAAAGGGGGTAGAATCCTCAAGCGATCGCAGAATTCCTAGAAGGAAAGAAGGCGACTCGATCCCCTTGTCTTTCGCCCAGCAACGGCTGTGGTTTTTCGACCAGTTCGAGGCGGGAAAATCTTTCTACAATCTCCCAGGCGCTATCCGGCTCAAAGGCAAATTAAATGTCGCCGTGTTGGAGCAAACTTTCAACGAAATCGTCAACCGGCACGAAGCTTTGCGATCGACTTTTACTGAGGTTCAGGGACAGCCAATTCAAGTCATTGCTCCTCCTGGAACTCGCCTGCATCTGCCAGTAATAGACCTGCGAGAACTGCCCCAGAGCGATCGAGAGGCAGCCGTAAAGCAGCTATCTGCAAAGGAAGCGCAACAGCCCTTTGACTTAGAACGAGGCCCCTTGCTGCGGACATCTTTGCTACAGCTTAGCGAAGAAGAATACGTCCTGCTGCTGACGATGCACCACATCGTTTCAGATGGCTGGTCCATAGGAGTGCTGGCGCGGGAACTGGCTGCAATTTACGAAGCCTTATCCGCCGGAAACCAACCGCAGCTTCCAGAGCTTCCCGTGCAGTATGCCGACTTTGCGATCTGGCAGCGCAACTGGCTCTGCGGCGAAGTGCTGCAAACTCAGCTTGCGTACTGGAAGCAACAGTTGGAGGGAGCGCCTCCCTTGCTGGAACTGCCTGCCGATCGACCCCGACCTCCAATTCAGACCTCCGAAGGCGCCACCCAGTCGGTATTGCTGTCTTTCGAGCTGACAGCGGCCCTCAAAAACCTCAGCCAGCGGGAGGACGTTACCCTGTTTATGACGCTGCTGGCGGCATTTAAAGCGCTGCTCTACCGCTATACAGGGCGGACAGACTTGCTAGTCGGCTCGCCGATCGCCAACCGCAACCGCGCGGAAATTGAAGGGCTCATTGGCGTATTCGTCAATACGCTGGTGTTGCGGACTGACGTTTCCGGCGATCCTACTTTTCGAGAATTGCTTCAACGCTTGCGCGAGGTGACTTTGGGAGCCTACGCCCACCAAGACTTGCCATTTGAGAAACTGGTTGAGGAACTGCAACCCGAGCGCAGTCTGAGTTATAACCCGGTATTTCAGGTTATGTTCCAGTTGCGGAACAACCCCATGCCGCCCTTGGATCTGCCCGGATTGACTTTAAGTCTGCTCGATCTCGAAACGAATACGACGCAGTTTGATTTGAGCTTGGATTTAGAAGAAGTGGGGGAAAGGCTGCAAGCCTCAGTGCAATACAGCACGGATTTGTTCGATCGCGCCACCATTACCCGGATGCTCGGACACCTGCAAACCTTGTTGGAAGGCATCGCCGCTAATCCAGAGCAGCACCTCTCCAGCTTGCCCCTGCTGACTGCAGCCGAAAACCAGCAACTGCTGGAGTGGAATAATACTTTGGCCCAGTATCCCCAGGATAAGTGCATCCATCAGTTATTTGAGGAGGCTGTTGAGCGATCGCCCGACGCTGTGGCAGTGGTGTTTGAAGGAGAAGAACTCAGCTATAGGGAGCTGAACGCCAGAGCAAACCAGTTGGCGCGCCACCTGCGATCGCTGGGAGTGGAGCCAGAAGTGCTGGTGGGGATTTGCGTCGAGCGATCGCCCTTAATAATAATCGGCTTATTGGGCGTCTTGAAAGCTGGCGGCGCTTACGTCCCACTCGATCCAAACTATCCTAAAGAGCGCTTGGCTTTCATGCTAGAAGATTCCTCAGTGCCAGTGCTGCTAACTCAACAGAAGCTAGTCGAGAAACTTCCTCTAAATTCGGCTCGTGTTGTCTGCTTGGACTCTGGCTGGGACGACATTGCTTCTTACAGCGAAGAAAACCCTTCTAGCGGCGTAAAGCCAAAAAACTTGGCTTACGTTATCTACACATCAGGCTCTACAGGCCAACCCAAAGGCGTTTTAATCGAACACGGGTCGCTAGTTAACTACACGACGGCTGCCATCGCTGAATATGCTATTTCACAAAGCGATCGCATTCTACAATTCTCCTCAATTAGTTTTGATGTCAGTGCTGAAGAAATCTATACCAGCTTAACTTCTGGCGCAACATTGGTCTTGCGTAACGATTCTATACTAGACTCCATCGAGGAATTTCTGCAGAAGTGCTTTAATTGGGAAATAACCGTCTTGGCACTTCCCACAGCCTACTGGCAGGAACTCACCGCCTTCTTGAACCCAAAAAAATTTACCCCTTCTTCATCATTGCGCTTAATTATCATTGGGGGAGAAAAAGCGCTACCCGAACGATTGAAAGCTTGGCTGGAGTGTGTGGGACAGCAAGTTCGTCTAGTGAATAATTACGGTCCGACAGAAACCACTGTGGGAGCCACAATCTGCGAGTTATCGGCAGCAGACGCCACATTGAGGGAGTTGCCGATCGGGCGTCCGATTGGGAACCTACAAACCTACATCCTAGATGGCAACGGGCAGCCTGTACCCATTGGCATTGCGGGTGAGTTGCACGTCGGCGGCGCTGGTTTAGCGCGGGGATACCTCAACCGTCCCGAACTGACGGAGGAAAAATTTATCCCCAACCCCTTTAGCAATAAACCAGGTTCGCGCCTCTACAAAACGGGAGACTTAACTCGTTATAGAGCAGATGGAAATATCGAATATGTTGCTCGCGTTGACAATCAGGTCAAGGTGCGGGGGTTCCGCATCGAGCTAGGAGAAATAGAGGCGGTACTCTCCCAGCATCCGGCAGTGCGGGAAAGTGCGGTTTTGGTGCGAGAAGGCGATCGCAAGCGTCTCGTGGCTTACGTCGTCCCCGACGCCCGAGAGCAGAATTCCTCAGTGTCTTCTAGCGAACTGCGCCAGTTCCTGCAAGAACGCTTGCCCGATTATATGCTGCCGTCTGCCTTCGTTGTGCTGGAGAAACTGCCTCTAACGCCTAACGGCAAGATCGATCGGGCTGCGCTGCCAGCGCCCGACTTGACGCGATCCGAATTGGAAGAGACTTTCGCGGCTCCTTGCAGCAGCATCGAGCAGCAGCTAGCCAGTATTTGGATGGAGGTTCTCGGAATCGAGCGAGTGGGCATACACGACAACTTTTTCGAGTTGGGCGGAGATTCGATTCTCAGCATTCAGATTGTCGCCAAAGCCAATCGAGCGGGGATTCAACTGACTCCCAAACTGCTATTCCAGCACCAGACGATCGCGTTTCTGGCAGCCGCTGCTGGCACTGTCGAGGCTGTGCGAGCCGAGCAAAAACCGGTGACGGGCGCGGTGCCGCTGACTCCCGTGCAGCAGTGGTTCTTTGAAGAAAATTTTGCCTTTGGGCATCACTGGAATCAAGCCGTGATGTTAGAAGTGCGGCAACCCCTCGAAGCAGTGCTGCTGGAGCGAGCGTTCGCGCAACTTCTGACGCACCACGACGCCCTGCGCCTGCGCTTTGCGCCCGGCGAATCTGGCTGGCAGCAGTTCAATGCCGAACCGGGGGGAGCCGTGCCGTTTGAAAAATTAGATTTATCTAATTTATTGACAAACGACCAAAATTGTGCTATTGAGTCTAAGGCCGATGAAGTACAGGCAAGCTTAAACCTGTCAGAAGGGCCGATCGCGCGCGCTGTTCTGTTCGATCTGGGGGCGCAGCAACCTTCGCGCCTGCTAATAGTTATCCACCACTTAGCTGTCGATGGCGTATCGTGGCGAATTTTGCTCGAAGACTTGCAGAATGCCTGCGAGCAGTTGAGCAGGGGTCTTGCAATCTCGCTGCCGCCGAAGACGACATCTTTCAAACATTGGGCACAGCGGCTGGTTGAATACGCTCAGTCAGAAGCGTTGCACCAAGAATTCGATTACTGGCTGGCACACCTGCAAAAGCCGATTTCTCCCCTGCCAGTAGATTTCGCTGGGGGAAGCAATGCGGTAGCGCAGTCGCGCATCGTGTCGGTGGCGATCGCTGCTGAAGACACTAACGTCTTGCTGCACGAAGTTCCCAAAGTCTACCGAACTCAAATTAACGACGTGCTGCTGGCAGCACTGGCGTGGGCGTTTGCCCAGTGGACCCGAGAGCTAACGCTGCTGGTTGATTTAGAGGGGCACGGGCGGGAAGATATCTTCCCAGATGCAGACGTTTCGCGGACTGTGGGTTGGTTTACTTCCGTGTTTCCGGTACTGCTGTCGATCGGCGAGGCTTCCACTGCCGCAGATGGCTTAAAGGCTGTGAAAGAACAGTTGCGCGCCATCCCGAATCGCGGTATGGGTTACGGGTTGCTGCGATATCTCGCTGGCGGCGAAATTTCCCAGAAACTGATCTCGCTCCCGGATGCCGAGGTGAGTTTCAATTACTTCGGACAGTTCGACCAAGTTCTCCCTGAATCATCTTTATTTGCGCTGTCTGGGGAATCCGTCGGTCAGCCTTTTAGCCCCGAAGGAAACCGCAGCTATTTGATAGAAATTAACGGATTTGTTGCGGGCGGGCAGTTGCGAATGGATTGGACTTACAGCGAAGAAATCCACCGACGTTCTACGGTGGAGAATTTAGCGCAAAAATTTGCCGAAGCCCTGCGAGCGATCGCCCTGGCTTCCCAGGAACCCGAAGCAGTCGGCTGCACTCCCTCTGACTTTGCAGAATTCAAGTGGAGCCAGTGGACGCAAAACGACCTAGAAGACATTCTTTCAGCAATTGGAAAAGTTTGAAATGGGCAAAAGCAACGTTGAAGATTTTTACCCCCTCTCGCCCATGCAGCAGGGGATGCTCTTTCACACCCTCTACTCTCCCAACTCGGGAGTTTATTTCGAGCAATTAACTTGCACGCTTCGCAAACTGGCGAACCCGCAGGCATTCAAGCAGGCGTGGCAGCAGGTGACCGATCGACATCCCATCTTGCGTACTTCCTTCGTGTGGGAAGGCCTCAAAGAACCCGTTCAAGTCGTGTCCCGGCAAGTCCAACTGCCTTGGGAGGAGTGCGACTGGCAAGATCTCGCGCCTGCAGCACAGCAACAGCAGCTAGAAACCTTTCTCAAAAGCGATCGCGATCGGGGTTTCGATATGCGGCAACCGCCGTTGATGCGGATGACTCTCATCAAACTGGCAAAAGATACTTATTATTTCATCTGGAGCCACCACCACCTGCTGCTAGATGGCTGGTCTAACCCCACGATCCTCACAGAAGTCTTTGATTTTTACCAAGCCTTCCTTAACGGCGAGCAATTATCCTTGCCGCGCCCGCGCCCCTATCGCGACTACATTGTTTGGATACAGCAGCAGAATTTGTCTGAGGCTGAGTCGTTTTGGCGGCAGCGCCTCGAAGGCTTTACCGCACCCACGCCGCTGCCAATTGAGCGGGATTTTGGGTCCGCAGCGGGAGAAGAAAGCGATCGGGAACAGCAAATCCTGCTGCCTGTAGCGACAACAGCAGCGCTGCGATCGTTAGCTCGGCAGCAGCAATTGACGCTGAACACTCTAGTGCAAGGAGCCTGGGGGCTGCTTCTAAGCCGCTACAGCGGCGAGGAAGACATCATTTTTGGAACGGTTGTCTCCGGTCGTCCACCAGAGTTGGCGGGAGTAGAATCGATGGTGGGGCTGTTCGTCAACACCCTGCCCGCGCGCGTCAAGATTCGCCCAAAAGACTCGCTGCTGTCTTGGCTCAAGCAGTTGCAGGACCGACAAATAGAGGCGCGGCAGTACGAATACAGCCCCTTGGTAGAGGTGCAGCGGTGGAGCGAAGTGCCGCGCAGGCTGCCTTTGTTTGACACGCTGGTAGTTTTTGAGAACTATCCCTTAGAGTCTTCTTTGCAGAAGCGGGTTCAGAACCTGGAAATAGAAAGCGTTCTTTCTTTTGAAAAGACGAACTATGCTCTAACGCTGACGGTGGTGCCGGGTGAGGAGTTGGCGCTCAAAATTGGTTACAATAGCAACCGCTTTGAGGACAGTGCGATCGCGCGGATGCTCGGACACCTGCAAACTTTACTGGAGGGAATGACTGCCAATCCTGAGCGGAAACTGTCAGAATTGCCTTTATTGAGCGCCGCCGAACGCCAGCAATTACTTGTCCAGTGGAACGACACCCAAGCGGATTATCCCAAAAATTCCTCAATTCACGAATTATTTGCAGCGCAAACAGAGCGAACCCCAGATGCAGTGGCTGCAATTTGCGAAAATGAACAATTGACTTACCGCCAATTGAATGCCAAAGCCAACCAAATCGCGCATTACCTGCAAACTCTAGGTGTAAAACCCGAAGTTTTGGTGGGAATTTGCTTAGAGCGATCGCTGGAAATGCTGGTGGCCATTTTGGGCATTTTAAAAGTCGGTGCCGCTTACGTTCCTGTCGATCCTGCTTATCCCCAAGAACGCCGCTCCTTCATGCTGGCGGACGCAAAAGTTCCGGTGCTTTTGACTCAAAAAAACCTCCTAGAAACCCTCCCCGAACACAGCGCTAAAGTCGTCTGTATCGACGCCGAATGGCAGGAAATTTCCCGCCAGAGCGATCGCAACCCCGCTGTTAAAGTGGAAGCTGAAAACCTCGCTTACGTCCTCTACACTTCCGGCTCGACTGGCACTCCCAAAGGCGTACTCGGCACCCACCGAGGCACAGTCAATCGCTGTTTTTGGAACCCCTACCCTTTTATCGAACAAGATATTGGCTGTCAAAAAACCTCCTTAAATTTTGTCGATTCGGTTTGGGAAATTTTTGCTCCTTTGCTGCATGGGTTGCCCACTGTGATTATTCCCGATCGATCCGTCAAAGATATTAACCAATTCCTTCAAACCTTATCAAAGCAAAATGTAACGCGACTGGTGCTGGTTCCTTCTTTGTTGCGCGCTATCTTAGATTCCTTCCCTGATTTAGACAGGCGTTTGCCTCAATTAAAATATTGGATTTGCAGCGGAGAAACTCTGCCGCTGGAACTTTGCCAGCAATTTCGAGAGCAGATGCCCCAGCGGGTATTAATCAATCTGTATGGCTCTTCTGAAGTAGCTGCAGACGTGACGTGGTACGATGCAACTCACTGTGTCGAGAAAGTTCCAATCGGTCGCCCGATCGCCAACACGCAAATTTATCTGCTCGATCGCAATTTGCAACCCGTTTCGATAGGAATTCCCGGCGAGATTTACGTCGGCGGCGATGGATTGGCACAGGGCTACTTAAACCGCCCTGACTTAACCTCGGAAAAATTCATTTCTAACCCGTTTGGGCAAGAAAAATTAGATTTTCTCGGTAATTCTCATCAAAAAGTTTTGTTCAAAACAGGCGATCTCGGTTGTTACCTGCCGGATGGTAATATAGAATTTCTGGGCCGTGGCGATTGCCAAGTAAAAATTCGCGGTTTCCGCATCGAACTAGGAGAAATAGAGGCAGCACTTTCTCAACATTCTTCTGTGTCCACCGCTGCTGTTTTGCTTCAAGAAAATGAACCAGGCAGTCAACGCCTAGTCGCTTACCTAGTTCCTAACTCAGGGCTCATAAATCAGCACCCAGAACTTATTTCCGAACTGCGTTCATTCTTGAAGCACAAACTGCCCGATTACATGGTGCCTTCAGCTTTTGTGCTATTAGATGCGCTGCCATTAACGCCCAACGGAAAAATTGACCGCCTCGCCTTATCTCAAAGGTGCGATTACGTTTCTGATGAAACAGCCTTCACTGAGCCACAAACGCCAACAGAGAAAGAAATTGCTGAGATTTGGACTGCTCTTTTAGGGCTAGAAAAAGTAGGAACTAACCAAAACTTTTTTGACCTTGGCGGTCACTCTCTGATGGCAACACAGTTAATATCGCGAGTGCGATCGTGCTTTGGGGTAGAGTTAGCGATGTGCGATTTTTTTGCCGCTCCCACCATTGAGAATTTAGCTGAACTAATCGAGGAAGAAATTCTGGCAAACGCCGATTCTAACCAGATAGATGAATTGCTCGACCTCTTAGAAAAAAGTGAGGGAGACTCAGCACAAACTGTGATGCTGACTGAGTAAATATTGGGTTGGCAAAAAAGCACAAACAGCCCTTTTCTCCTTAAGGCTTCGGTGGGAATAGGAGAGAAAAAAGCCCATTTAACAGGATTGATGCGGGATGAATAAACTAACAGTAAAAGCCAAAGATTCTCAAGATGTAATGCAGCCCTTAAAAGCTTCTGTTACCCCACTTGAAGAAAAGTTAATGGAGCTATTTAGTGCTTCAGAAAAGTCATTTTTGGCAGAAGAAGCAATGGAGGAGCGAATTTCTGCCCTAGTTCAAGAATTTTTGTACGCAAAAACCGCTAGTACAGATATTGACTTAGAGTTAATTATTCAGGAGTTTAGGGAAAACAAAATTCCCGCCCTTCCTACAGATGTTGGGAATTATATCGATGATTTGACCCAAACCCTCGTCGCCCATTCCATTCACACATCTTCCCCGCGATATATCGGTCACATGACGAGCGCACTTCCCTATTTTGTGCGCCCGATCGCGAAGCTGTTAACCGCGATGAATCAAAATTTAGTCAAGATGGAAACTGCCAAAGTTTTAAGCCCTTGCGAGCGCCAGACTTTGGCAATGATCCACCGATTAATTTACGATTTTTCTGAGGATTTTTATAACCAGCACATTCAAAAAAGTGACAGCACGCTCGGTATCATGACAACGGGTGGCACCCTAGCTAATATCACAGCTTTGTGGTGCGCTCGCAACGCTTCTTTAGGGCCAAAAAATAACTTTAGTGGCATTGAAAAAGAAGGCTTGTACGCAGCTTTAGAGTTTTACGGCTACAAGGGAATGGTGATAATCGGCTCCAATTTGATGCACTATTCTTTTGAAAAGGCTGCCGGTTTATTAGGCATTGGCGATCGCAATCTCCTAAAAATCCCCACCGATTCCAATCACCGCATGGATTTGGCAGCGCTGCGCCAAACTGTAGCCGAATGTCGCGATCGCAATCTGCACATTCTGGCAATTATCGGTATTGGAGGCAGCACCGATTCGGGAAGTATCGATCCGCTTCCAGAAATAGCGGCGATCGCCCAAGAAGCAAACGCTCACTTTCACGTCGATGCCGCTTGGGGCGGCCCCGTGCTTTTTTCCGAACGTCACCGGCACAAATTCGCAGGCATTGAACTAGCAGATTCCGTCACCATAGATGGACACAAACAAATGTATTTGCCAATGGGAATCGGTCTGGTTTTATTCCGCAATCCCCAAACCGCCAAAGTTATTGAAAAACACGCGCCCTACACGGTGCGAAAAGACTCCATCGATCTAGGCAAGCGCTCTCTCGAAGGCTCTCGACCCGGTGCGAGTTTGTACTTGCAAGCCGCGTTGAATATCATCGGCCATCAAGGCTATGAGTTTTTGATAGATGGAGGCATCGATAAAACGCAGCACTTGGCCAATTTAATTCGGGAAAATCCAGCCTTTGAATTGCTGCTAGAACCAGAAATTAATATTCTTTTATACCGCTACATTCCAGAAACATTCAGGGAAAAAGCAGCCAAAAAACAACTAGCCGAAGCAGACAACCACTTCATCAATCAATTTAACGAGCGCCTTCAGGAGGCCCAGCGGCGAGCCGGTCACACCTTCGTATCGCGAACAACCCTGCAAAACACCTGTTATGGCAAAACCATTCCCATTGTTGCTTTTCGGGTCGTCCTTGCCAACCCCCTTACCACTGAAGCAGATATCAACGTTGTTTTAAACGACCAGCTAAAAATAGCAGCAAAGCTTTCCTTAACTATCACAAACAGCGACCACTGCGAGGAAGTGAATCATCATGTCTACTAATCGTTCAGAACGACTAAAAAACCTCTCGCCCCAGAAGCGAGCGCTCCTCCTCAAAGCATTGGGCAAAGAGGCAGTACAGGCTGAGCAATCTAAGCGTATTCCCAGGCGATCGCAGCAAAATTCTGCTCCCCTTTCTTTTGCCCAGCAACGGCTGTGGTTTCTCGATCGATTGTCTCCCGAAAACCCTGCCTACAACCTTCCTGCTGCTGTGCGTTTGCAAGGACAATTGAATTTGTCGGCACTGCAACAAACACTCAATGAAATTGTCCGGCGTCACGAAGTTTTACGGACTGCTTTTGCAGAAGTAGACGGGGAACCTGTTCAACTGATTTCTCCTTCCTTGGATTTCGCTTTGTCGGTGGTAAACTTGCAACATTTACCAGAAACTGAGCAGCAAGCTGAAATTGAGCAGCGTACTCTTGAAGAAGCCCAACGCCCCTTTAACTTAACGCGAGATCCCTTACTGCGGGCCACTCTGCTCGAACTGGGTTCGGCAGAATATGTGTTGCTGCTGACGATACACCACATTATTTCTGACGGTTGGTCTATGGGGGTATTGGTGCGAGAAGTAGCCGCACTTTATGAAGCTTTTTCCACTGACAAACCCTCTGGGCTGCCTGAACTTTCTGTACAGTATGCCGACTTCGCCAGTTGGCAGCGGCAGCATTTCCAGGGAGAGAAATTAGAAAAACAGCTCGCTTATTGGAAACAGCAATTGGGAGGCGGTTTAGCTGTGTTGTCAACAGATAAGCAGCGCTCTCCCGTGCAAACTTTCCGAGGATCGCAGCAATCTTTTGTGATTTCTGCTTCTTTAACTGAAAGGCTGAAAACGCTCGCCCAGCAACAAGATGTCACTCTATTTATGACGTTGTTGGCAGCATTTCAATCCTTGCTATCCTGCCAAATAAAGCAGGACAACCTCGCTATTGGCTCTCCAATCGCCAATCGCAACCGCATTGAATTAGAGGAACTGATTGGATTTTTTGTCAATACTTTAGTGCTGCGAATTGACACCGCAGGTAATCCAACTTTCGGCGAACTACTCGGTCGAACACGCGAGGTAGCGTTAGCAGCTTACGCTCACCCCGATGTCCCTTTTGAAAAGCTGGTGGAGGAATTGCAGCCGGAGCGAAATCTCAGCTATAACCCGCTGTTTCAAGTGTGGTTTGTTCTCCAGAATGCACCCATGCCACCCCTGGAGTTAGCTGGTTTGACCTTGAGCATTCTGGAATTCGATGTCGGTATGTCGAGACACGACTTAAGCCTCACTCTCTGGGAGATTTCAGAAGGAATTCAAGGCTTATTTGAGTACAAAACAGACTTATTTGAGGCTGCGACTATTGCCCGAATGGTGAGAGGTTTTCAAATCCTCCTCAACCAGGTAGTCATCCAGCCAGATATGAGGATCGACGACTTGGCAGAAATTCTTGCCGAAGCAGAAAGGCAGCACCAAATCGAGCAGGAAAAACAAATTCATCTTTCGGGAATTCAAAAATTAAAAATGGCTAAACGCAAAGTTCTGAAAAGTTGAAAATGATGGCTCAATCTCTCAGGTTTTTTCGGGAAAAATCGCAAGAATTTCACCAAAGCAAAAGTTATGACAAATACAGAAACAAAGAATCTCAATTCCCAAAAGTTAGGATCAGTTAGGCGCAAAGCCGTCACCCTGTCCTCAGAGGAATTAGTCAAAACCGCCTACCTCCAGCCCGAAAACCTTCTACCTCTAGTTCTTCAGCCAACAGTAGAAAAATTAAATCTCGCAGGTTGGGCACAAAACAATCGCTCATCAATTGAAACGCAGTTATGGAAGCACGGAGGAATACTTTTTCGAGGCTTTGAAGTCGGCGGGGTGAATGGTTTCGAGCAGTTTATTCAAACTATTGCTGGCGACTTGCTGGAATATTCTTTTCGCTCAACTCCGCGCAGTCAGGTGAGCGGAAATATCTACACTTCCACCGAGTATCCTGCCGAGCAATTCATCCCCCTGCACAATGAAATGGCTTATTCTCGCAATTGGCCGCTGAAAATCGCTTTTTTCTGCGTCAAGAAAGCAGAAGAGGGAGGAGAAACTCCGATTGCTAACAGTCGCAAAGTGTTTGAAAGCCTGGATTTAAAGATTAGAGAAAAGTTTGCCCAAAAAAAGGTTATGTATGTGCGAAATTACGGCGGTGGCGTAGATTTGCCCTGGCAAAATGTCTTCAATACTGATAGCAAAATAGAGGTAGAAGAGTATTGCAAAAAAGCGGGAATTGAGTTAGAATGGAAAAATGGCGATCGCTTGAGAACTCGGCAAATATGTCAAGCCGTCGCTCAGCACCCAAAAACTCAGGAAATGGTGTGGTTTAATCAAGCTCACCTCTTCCACATTTCCAATCTCGAACCCGCCGTTCGCAAAGAGCTTTTAACTTCTTTTAAACAGGAAGATTTACCCCGCAATGCTTATTACGGCGATGGCTCGCCCATTGAAGATTTTATATTAGACGAAATTCGTCGCTGCTACCAGCAAGAAACGATTGTTTTCCCTTGGGAAGAAGGAGATGTCTTGCTGTTAGATAATATGCTAGCCGCGCACGGACGCACGCCATTTTCGGGTTCGCGTCGGGTTGTTGTAGGTATGGCAGAAGCGTTTACCTGTCAAGATATTTAGGCTTATTAAAGGATCTTTAGAAATGCAAAACGAAACAATCGAAGGGTTTAGAATCTCTCCACAGCAACGGCATTTGTGGGGGTTACAGCAAAATAAAAGCCAACAGACTTATCGCGTTCGAGGTGCAATTTTAATTACCGGAAATCTCGACAAAGAGATGCTTAAAAGTGCGCTGCAAAATGTCGTGAATCGGCACGAAATCCTGCGTACCAGCTTTCACTGCTTTTCTGGGATGACACTACCCCTGCAAGCGATCGCCAGCACTGGTGAAGTTTCTATCTCGGAATACAATCTCAGCGGTTTGTCTCCCGAAGAACAAGAAGCTAAAATCGCAGTGCTTTTTCAGCAACTAAACCTGCTTCCTTTTGATTTTGAGCGCGGCCCACTTTGGCACATCTCTTTAGCCACTCTCGCCCAAGACAAGCACCTATTGCTGGCGAACTTCTCTGCCTTAATTGCAGATAGCGTCACCCTGAAAAATTTCACCCGAGAACTCAGTCTTTCCTACTCAGCCTGCGCGTGCGGGGAAGAGTTCTCTGATGAGCCAATGCAATATGCTGATATTGCTGAGTGGCAAAATGAGTTACTCGAATCAGAAGAAACGGCAATCGGCCAAGAATACTGGCGAAAGCTGAACATTGAATCTTGGGATTTATTAACGCTTCCTTGGGAAAAGAAGAATTCCGAAACGGAATTTAAGCCGCTAGTAGAAAGGGTGGAAATTCGGGGTGATTTGTTGAACAGCTTGGAAGCGATCGCGCAAAAACACCAGAGCGATATTTCTACATTTCTGCTGACTTGCTGGCAAATTCTGATTGGGCGGCTTACTAGAGAGCCCAACCTGATAATCGCCGTAGCGATTGACGGCAGAAAATATGAAGAATTAGAACACTCTCTGGGGCTGCTGGGCAAATACTTACCCCTACAGTGGCAAGTGCAAGACGAGTTAAATTTCTCACAAGCGAGGCAGCAAGTTGAGCTTAATCTCAACGAGATGTACAACTGGCAAGAATATTTTAACTGGGAACAAATCCTAGGAAACGAAAAAAGCAGCAGCTTTTGGCCCGTTTGCTTTGAGTTCCAAGGAGAGCCTAAGAACTATGGTAATTCAGGCGTTTCATTTTCCCTTGTTCGGCAAGATGCCTGCCTAGAGCCATTCAAACTCAAGCTCTCCTGCCTTCGCCTCTGCAATTCCCTAAGCGCTGAATTTCACTACGATTCCGCTTTATTTGCTGCGGCAGATATAAAGCGCTTGTCAGAACACTTTCAGGCGCTCTTAGAAAGCATAGTCAAAAATCCAGAAGTCGCTATCAGTCAGGTAGACATACTGAGCGATCGCGATCGGCTGCAGCTTCTCATTGACTTTAACCAAACTCAAAAAGATTATCCGAAAAATAAATGCGTTCATCAGCTTTTTGAAGAACAAGCAGAACGCAACCCAGAAAACATTGCGGTTGTCTTTGAAAGTGAACAAATCACCTACCGAGAACTTAACGATCGCGCCAATCAACTCGCCAATCACCTGCAAAACTTGGGAGTTGAACCAGAGGTCGTTGTTGGCATTTGCCTCGATCGCTCTTTAGAAACAATCGTAGGAATGCTGGGCGTACTCAAAGCCGGTGGTGCCTATTTACCGATCGATCCAACGACCCCAATAAAGCGCCAGGCGCTAATGCTAGAAGACGCCCAGGTGAAGGTTTTGCTGGTACAACAGCGGCTCATCGAAAGCTTGCCGAAAACTCAGGCAAATATTGTTTGCATCGATACAGACATTCCCACTGTTTCTGCCTCTTACACGCCTCGCGGCTCTTCTGACAATTTAGCTTACGTCATCTATACTTCCGGTTCCACTGGCACGCCCAAGGGAGTAGCGATCGAACACCGGCAACTCCTCAATTACCTACACAGTATTCAGGAAAAATTAAACCTGCCATCAGGTGCCAGTTTCGCCACTGTTTCCACCTTCGCCGCAGACTTAGGAAACACAGTGATTTTTCCCGCCCTTTGTTTCGGCGGTTGCCTGCATATTATCTCCCAAGAACGCGCCACCGATCCAGAGGCACTGGGTGAATATTTCGGCCGCAATCCCATCGACTGCCTCAAAATAGTTCCCTCTCACCTAGCCGCCCTTTTAAATTCCTCTCAACCCAAGTCAATTTTGCCTGGTAAAAGGCTTATTTTAGGAGGTGAATCTGCCAACTGGAGCTTAATTAAAACACTTCGCAATCTTGCTCCCAGTTGCTCAGTATTCAATCACTACGGGCCAACAGAAACAACTGTAGGTGTCCTGACTTATCAAGTCGAATTTGATAAAATAGGGTGCGATTTTGACACAGTTCCACTCGGTCATCCGATTGCCAACACTCAGATTTATATCTTGGATTCTTACTTGCAGTTGGTACCGATAGGCGTACCTGGTGAACTGTACATCGGCGGTGATAATTTGGGACGCGGATATCTTAACCGCCCTGAATTAACCGCAGAAAAATTTATTCCCAATCCATTTGACACGCAAGCAAAGACGCGACTGTACAAAACCGGCGACTTGGCTCGCTATTTGCCAGACGGAAACATCGAATTTATCGGGCGAATTGACGGCCAAGTAAAAATTCGCGGTTTCCGCATTGAATTGGGAGAAATTGAGGCGGTGCTGGGGCAACATCCAGATATCGCGCAGGCTGTAGTTGTGGCGCGGGAAGACGAGATGGCACAAAAGCGTCTCGTGGCTTATTTGGTTTCCGAGCAGAAACAAGCACCTACCCACAAGGAAATTCGCAATTTTTTAACGTCAAAATTGCCGGAGTACATGGTGCCTTCTGCTTTTGTGATACTCAAAAGTTTGCCTTTAACTTCTAACGGAAAAGTAGACCGACGAGCGCTGCCCGCACCTGACGAAATGCGACCGGAGTTGACAGGAAACTTTGTCGCGCCTCGCACAAATATCGAGGAAGTTTTAGCCGCTATCTGGGCTGAAGTTCTCAAAATTGAAAAAGTCGGCATTTACGACAACTTTTTTGAATTAGGAGGGCATTCCCTATTAGCAACTCAAGTAATTTCCCGAGTGCGCCAAGCATTTCAGGTCGAGTTGCCTTTGCACCGTTTATTTGAGTCGGCCACTGTCGCCGATTTTGCAGTAGCGATCGCGCAAAAGCAAGTCGAACAAACAGACAATGAAATGCTCGCTCAGGTGTTAGCAGACCTCGAACAACTGTCAGAAGCACAAATTCAGGAAATTCTCGCCCAGCAAGGAGTCAGCAAATGAGTGATTTAATCGAACGCATCGCGGCTCTTTCTCCTGAAAAGCGCGAGTTGCTGTTGCAGCGACTAAACCAGAAAAAAGAAAGCGTTTCGCTAGAAAAAATTCTGCCTCAAAGTCGAGAGTCTAACACTTTTCCTCTATCGTTTGCTCAACAGCGGTTGTGGTTTTTTGAGCAACTAACTCCAGGCAACTTTACCTATCACATCCTCGCCGGCGTGCGTTTGACGGGAACACTCGACGCGAGATCTCTCGATCGCAGTCTCAACGAACTTGTCAAGCGTCATGAAGTTTTGCGAACGGCTTTTAAGACAATAAACGGGCAACCCGTTCAGGCGCTCGCTTCCAATCTGGAATTGAAAATTTTAGAAATAGATTTGCGATCGCTTCCTGAAACTGAACGATCTCGCGAAGTTGAACGGTTAATCGCCGCAGAAGCAAAGCTTGCTTTCGATTTGTCACAAGCACCCTTATTGCGTGCCAAATTGCTGCACTTGAGCGATTCAAACTGGGTGCTGCTATTAAGTACGCACCACATCATTTCCGATGCCTGGTCAATGGGAATATTCATCCAGGAACTCGCCACGTTTTATCAAGCCTTTTGCACTGGCAAACCTTGTCCGCTTCCCGAACTGTCGGTACAGTACGCAGACTTTGCAAGTTGGCAGCGCCAGTGGTTGCAGGGAGAAGTTTTAGAGACGCAGCTTGCTTACTGGAAAAAACAGCTTGGAGGCAATCTCCCTGTACTAAATTTGCCAACCGATCGCCCCCGCTCGGCAGTACAAACCTTCCGAGGTGCGGTGCATAAATTCACCATTCCCAAGGCAATCGCAGAGGAAATCGCCCAATTAAGCCAGCGGGAAAAAGCTACTTTATTTATGACCCTGCTGGCAGCGTTTAAAACGTTGCTCTATCGCTACACCGGGCAAGAAGATATTTTAGTCGGCTCCCCCATTGCTAACCGCAACCGACGCGAAATCGAGGACTTAATTGGCTTATTTGCTAACACCTTAGTTTTCCGCACGAATCTATCGAGCAACCCGACTTTTAAAGAGTTACTGGGTCGCGTGCGAGAAGTAGCTCTCGGCGCGTATAACCACCAGGATTTGCCCTTCGAGAAACTGGTAGAAATCATCCACCACGAACGAGATTTAAGCCATAATCCGCTATTTCAGGTATTGTTTTCTCTGCGAAATGTTCGGACGCCGCAGATAAAATTGCCAGGAGTGACGTTGAGCAGTTTGGAAATAGAACAGAAAACGGCGAGATTTGATTTAGCGCTTGACCTGGAGGAAGGATTAGAGGGTATTAATGCAACGCTTGAGTATAGCGAAGATTTGTTTGACGCTAGCACTGCACGACGGATAGCCGGACATTTTCTAACCTTACTAGAAAGTATAGCTGCTAATCCCGAACAGGGCCTTTCAAGTTTGCCAATGTTGACGAAACCTGAACAGCAGCAACTACTATTCGAGTGGAACAATACTCAATCGGAAATTCCTAAAAATCAGTGCGTACACGAATTATTTGAAGCGCAGGCAGAGCGGACGCCGGATGCGATCGCTGTCGTCTTTAAAAATGAATATCTGACTTACCGGGAACTGAACCAAAAAGCAAATAATCTCGCAAGTTACTTGCAACAAATCGGTGTCAACCCAGAATTTTTGGTGGGAATTTATGTCGAGCGTTCCCTAGAAATGATGGTAGGGCTTCTCGGCATTCTCAAAGCCGGTGGTGCTTATGTTCCCCTCGATCCAGCGTATCCACCAGAGCGCCTTGCATTCATGCTGGAAGACGCGAAAATTTCAGTGTTACTCACTCAGAAAAAGCTATTAGAAACCCTGCCCACAAATAGCGCCTCCCTCGTGTTTCTGGATGCAGATGGGGAAGGCATATCGAGCTGCGACGAGCCAGTCGTGGGTTTACAAAATTCGTCCAATTTAGCCTATGTCATCTATACTTCAGGCTCAACAGGTAAACCCAAAGGAGTGCAAATTTCCCACGCCTCTGCCGTTAACTTCTTGAGTTCTATGCGCCAACAACTCGCGATCGCAGACCGAGATGTTTGGCTAGCAGTAACATCCTTATCTTTTGACATTGCAGCGCTGGAACTGTTCCTGCCTATTACAACAGGTTCTCGCGTTGTTGTAGCCAGCCGAGAAGTGGCATCTAACGGGGAAAAGCTTTTAGAAACATTAACAAATTCTGGCGCGACAGTCATGCAAGCTACTCCAGCCAGTTGGAAAATGCTTTTAGCAGCAGGATGGCAGGGAAACAATCAATTAAAAATACTGTGCGGGGGAGAAGCTTTACCCCGACAGCTCGCCAATCAGTTGCTTTTGCGCGGCGCTTCTGTGTGGAATTTATACGGCCCTACAGAAACCACTATCTGGTCTACTCTCTATCAGGTTGATTGCAAAGATGAATCAGTTTCCATCGGTCGCCCGATTGCTAACACTCAAATTTTCATATTAGACCGCTATTTAATGCCGGTGCCCGTTGGCGTATTTGGCGAACTGCACATCGGCGGTGCCGGCTTATCTAGAGGCTACCTAAACCGACCGGAACTGACCGCAGAGAAGTTTATTCCTAACCCCTTTGCAGAGGACGGAATTCATGCTTCATTCATCCTTCATCCTTCATCGTTTATTCTTTCAGAACGCCTCTATAAAACCGGGGACTTGGCTCGCTATCTCCCAGATGGAAACATTGAATTTATGGGGCGCAGCGACCACCAGGTGAAAGTTCGCGGATTTCGCATCGAATTAGGCGAAATAGAAGCGGTACTCAGCCAATACCCAGCCGTGCGAGAAGCGATCGCACTGGTTCGAGAGGACAATCCGGGCGACAAGCGTTTAGTAGCTTATATCGTTGCTAACTCAGAACTCCGGGGCGGACACGGAGACACTACTCCTACGCATTCAGAATTTATTAATCACTTGCGCGTCTTTCTCAAACAAAAACTGCCGCAGTACATGATGCCGTCAGCGTTTGTGCTGCTGGAAGCAATGCCTTTAACGCCTAACGGAAAGATTGATCGGCGATCGCTACCTGCACCTGACACAAAGACAGCAGAATTCGAGAGCAATTTTGCCGAGCCTCGAACTCCCGACGAGCAATTAATAGCAGAAATTTGGGCTGAAGTTCTCGGTTTAGAGCGAGTTGGAATTCACGATAACTTCTTTGAATTGGGAGGCCATTCATTGCTGGCTACTCAGGCGATTTCTCGCCTGCGAGAAGCTTTTCAAGTTGAATTACCCTTGCGCTCTCTTTTTGAATCGCCTACCGTCGCAACAGTCACCGAAAGCCTCTTGCAATATCGCGCCGAGCAAAAACTGAAAGCACCCCCCATCAAGCGGGCGTCAAGGCAGGGAGAATTGCCCCTTTCTTTTGCACAACAACGGCTGTGGTTTCTCGACCAATTGCAGCCGGGGAATCCTGCCTATAATATCCCAGCAGCCGTGCGCTTGAAGGGGGCGCTCAATGTAGCGGTTCTAGAGCAAACTTTTCAGGAGATTATCAAGCGACACGAAGCATTGCGGACAACTTTTAATTCGGTGGAAGGACGACCCGCTCAGGTTATTATTTCATCTTTTAATTTCACATTGCCGAGCGTAAACTTAAGAGAGTTATCGCAAGCTGAACGAGAAGCCGAGGCAATGCGACTCGCCGCTGAAGAAGCGCGACAGCCTTTTGACCTAACAAAATGGCCGTTACTGCGCGTCACTTTGTTACATCTTGACGACACAGAATACCTGCTGTTACTGACAGTACACCACATCGTAGCTGATGGGTGGTCGATGGGGGTACTCGTGCGGGAAGTGGCGGCGCTTTATGAAGCTTTCGGCAGTGGCAAACCTTCTCCCCTACCCGAACTTTCTGTACAGTACGCAGACTATGCTGTTTGGCAAACAAATTGGCTGCAAGGCGAAGTTCTCGAAGCAAAACTCGCTGACTGGAAGCAGCAGTTGGGTCAAATTTTGCCCCCGCTGCAATTGCCAGCAAAACAACCGCGTTCTGCTGTTTCTAGCAATCAAGCTGAGATTCAAGAATTCCAGCTTTCTGGGCAACTTTCCGAAGCCCTAAACGCACTCAGTCGGCAACAAAATGTCACCTTATTTATGACCTTGTTGGCAGCACTTCAAACGCTGCTTTATCGCTACACAAATCAAGAAGATATTGTCGTCGGTACTGATTTGGCAAACCGCACACAAGTTGAGACTGAAGCTTTAATTGGTTTCTTTGTCAATATCCTCGTCTTGCGAACCGATATGCGCGGCAATCCTACATTCCGCCAACTGCTCGATCGCGTCCGCGAGGTGACATTAAAAGCTTACACTCACCAAGATTTGCCCTTCGACAAACTGGTAGAAGAACTGCGTCCCGATCGCACCCTGAGTCAAACACCGCTATTTCAAGTTTTATTCGTCATGCAAAATGCGCCTATGCCGGCTTTAGAAATGGCGGGTTTAACTTTAATCCCGGTTGCCATTGATAGCGGTACGGCTAAATTTGATTTGGCGCTATTTGTGTCGGAAACAGAGAGAGGAATTGTCGGCAGTTGGAAGTATAATTCCGACCTATTTGACAGAGAGACGATCGCTCAAATGTCAAATCGCTTTGAAACCCTCCTAGGCAGCATTGCGGCGCAGCCTGACAGTCGTTTGAACACTTTAGAAATTCTCACAGAAGCCCAGAAGCAGAAACAAGCCATGCAAGAATTAAAGCGTGAAAAAAGCAATTTTAGTAAGTTCAAAAGCGTCAAGCCGAAAGTAGTGGCTTTGCCGCAGGGCGAATTAATAAAAACCGAGTACCTGCACCCCGACGAACTCTTTCCTTTAGTGGCAAAACCCGCAGTAGCCGATGTCGATCTCGCAGACTGGGCGAAAAATAACCGCGAATTTATAGAAGCAAAATTGCTACAGCATGGAGGGATTCTTTTTCGAGGGTTCATCGACCCTGTGGTTGCCGCATTCGAGGAGTTTGCTCTCTCAATTTGTTCGGAATTATTTGGGGAGTACGGGGATTTGCCACGCGAAGGAGTTAGCGGAAAAGTTTACGGTTCAACTCCTTACCCAGCAGATAAAGCTATCTTATTTCACAGCGAGAGTTCGCACCTGCACCGCTGGCCGATGAAAATCTGGTTTTTCTGCGTTCAGCCAGCGCCACAAGGCGGAGAAACGCCGATTGTTGACTGCCGTAAAATTTACCAGTTGCTAGACCCGAAACTCAGAGAAAAATTTGCCCAAAAGCAAATTATGTACGTTCGTAACTACACAGACGGACTAGATGTAAGCTGGAAAGATTTTTTCAAAACGGAAGACAAATCCGTGGTTGAGGAATACTGCCGGCAAGCTGGGATGGAATTTGAGTGGAAAGCAGGAAATAATTTGAGAACTCGCAAAATTCGCCCCGCAATTGCCAAGCACCCAAAAACCCAAGAGATGGTATTTTTTAACCAACTTCCCTTGCACCACATTTCCTGCTTAGATGCGGCAACCCGCGCTTCCTTGCTCTCTGTTTTTGGAGAAGAGAACCTCCCCCGCAATGTCTATTACGGTGACGGCACTCCTATTGAAGACTCGGTAATGGAAGAAATTCAGGCAGTGTACAGGGAAGCTGCTGTTAGTTTTCCCTGGCAAGCAGGAGACATCTTAATGCTAGATAATATGCTTGTCGCTCACAGTCGCAATCCATTTATCGGTTCGAGAAAAATTGTTGTAGCGATGGGCGAAATGATTCCTGAATCAGTAATTTAATTCCCTCTCATCTCTTCCAGGCAAAGGTAACGAGAATAAAATAGTGCTTTGATAAAGAGGAACAATGCAAACAATTAATGGATTTCGGATTTCACCCCAGCAAAAATATCTGTGGCTGTTGCAGCAAGACAGCTCTGCTTATCGCGTTCAATCTGCTATTTTGATCGAGGGAAGTCTTCAAACCGATCGCCTAAAGAAAGCTTTAGAAAAAGTTAGCGATCGCCACGAAATTATCCGGACAAGCTTTCAGCGAAAGGCCGGGCTAAAAATTCCTATACAAGTTATCTCCGAACATAGCTCTGTTTCGTGGAACTGCGTTAACTTAAGTGAAGCGACTCCCCAGGAGCAAGAAGCCAAACTCGAAGATATTTTTCAGCAAGAAAAGAGCGCTTTATTCAACTTCGATCGCAATCCTGTTTGGCACTTGTCTTTAATTACACTTTCATCTGAGAGGCATATTTTACTGGTTAGTTTGCCCGCACTGTGCGCCGATAGTCGCACACTAAAAAATCTGGTTCAAGAAATCAGCCAGTGCTATGCCGCCTGCCTTCACGGCGAAGAAATTACCGATGAAGTTGTGCAATACATTCAATTTTCCGAATGGCAAAATGAATTGCTCGAAGATGAGGAAGCGGCGGAGGGCAAAGAATACTGGACTGGGCATAATTATTCAGCGCTAGCGAGTTTAAGGTTGCCGTTTGAAAATAGATTAATTAACGCGCCAGCTCAATTTACTCCCCAAGCTTTTGAGGTCAAATTAGAGTTAGCGTTGCTGGTTCAAGTGGAAGCGATCGCCCGCCAGTACAACACCTCACTTTCTACATTCTTGCTCGCTTGCTGGAAAATTTTGCTCTGGCGGCTGATTGGCCAATCAGAGATCGCTGTTGGCGTGGCATTCGACGGTCGAAAATACGAAGAACTAGAGCCAGCGCTTGGGCTGTTTGCCAAATTTTTACCGCTGCGGGGCCAACTAACAGAAAACTTTTCCTTCGCGGAAACCTTGCAGCAAATTCAGCAGGAAGAACGCGAAGCATACAAGTATCAAGAATATTTCTCCCCCGAATATCTAGGCAACTCTTCCGGCTTTCCATTTGGTTTCGAGTTTGAGGAACAGCTCGAAAAGCATTCGGCTAGTGGCGTATTTTTTTCGATTTACAAGCAGTATGCGTGCTGCGATCGCTTCAAAGTTAAACTCTCTTGCCACCGCCAAAAAGACTCGCTCGCTGCTGAGTTTCACTACGATCCTATCTTCCTTGCAGACAACAGTATCCGGTGCTTGGCAGAGCAATTTTACGCCTTGGTGCAAAGTGTAGCCAGCAACCCACAAACCGCAATCGGCAAGCTCGAAATGCTGAGCGATCGCGCCCGAGATCAATTATTACTAGAATTCAACAGCACCAAAGCAGATTACCCGCTCGATAAGTGCGTGCACCAGCTATTTGAAGAACAAGCAGAGCGATCGCCCAACCGTATAGCTGCTGTTTGTGAAAATCAGCAAATTACCTACAGCGAACTCAACGCCCGCGCTAACCAAATCGCCCATTACTTGCAGCAATTAGGTGTCAAGCCAGAGGTGATTGTCGGCATTTGCGTCGATCGCTCTTTAGAGGCGATCGCTGGAATTCTAGGCATTCTCAAAGCAGGCGGCGCGTACTTGCCACTCGATCCGGCTATGCCAAAAGAGCGCCTCGCCTTGATGTTGCAGGATGCCGGAGTGGCAGTGCTATTAACGCAACAACAGCTAATCGAAAAATTGCCAAAAACTCAGGCAAAAATCGTTTGCTTAGACGCAGAAATTCCCTCTGTCTCCCCCTCTCCCTCTCCCCCTCTCTCTGGTGAAAATTTAGCTTATGTCATTTACACTTCCGGTTCCACTGGCACGCCAAAGGGAGTGGCAATTGAACACCGATCGCTCGTCAATTACCTCTACAGCATTCAGGAACGGCTAAACCTGCCATCAGGTGCCAGTTTCGCAACCGTTTCTACCTTGGCAGCAGACTTAGGAAATACAGTAATTTTTCCAGCTTTATGTACCGGAGGAAGCCTTCACATAATTTCCCAGGAACGCGCCACCGATCCAGAGGCGATCGCTGCTTACTTTCAGCAGCATTCCATTGACTGTCTCAAAATCGTTCCCTCCCATCTAAAAGCTTTATTAACTGCTTCTAATCCGGCGCAGGTTTTGCCGAAAAAGCGATTAATCCTTGGCGGCGAGGCCTTAAGTTGGAATTTGCTCGAAACTATTCAGAAATACGCCCCAGACTGTTCAGTCTTCAACCATTACGGGCCCACAGAAGCAACCGTAGGCGTGCTGGCTTATCCCATCGAAGACCGAGAAAATTACATTTCTGAGACAGTTCCTCTCGGTCGCCCTATCAATAACGCGCAGATTTATTTACTTGATTCGCACTTGCAGCCAGTTGCCATTGGCGTGTCCGGCGAGTTATACATCGGCGGTGCTTCTTTAGCTCGCGGCTATCTAAACCAACCCCAATTAACAGAAGAAAAATTCATCATCAACCCTTTGAGAAATGCCGAAGGCATTCTTCCTTCTGATTCCTTAGCTATACCTTCAAATCGCCTTTATAAAACAGGAGATTTGGCTCGGTATTTGCCGGACGGAAATATTGAGTTTTTAGGGCGGATCGACAGCCAAGTTAAACTGCGAGGGTTCCGCATTGAATTGGGGGAAATAGAAGCAGCGCTATCTCAACATTCCGCTGTGCGCGAAGCAGTAGTTTTGCTACTGGAAAATGAACCGGGGAATCAGCGTTTAGTGGCCTATGTTGTACCCGCGAGGGAATCAGCGATCGCTATTAACGAGCTGCGGTCATTTGTAAAAGAAAAACTGCCCGACTACATGGTTCCTTCTGCTTTTGTCGTACTGAAAGCATTGCCCCTCACGGCTAATGGAAAAATAGACCGGCGGGCGCTGCCAGCGCCGGAGGCGGCGAGAGCCGATTTAGCAGATACTTTTGTCGCTCCTAGCACTCCCATTGAGAAAATGCTTGCTGAGATTTGGGCTGAGCTGCTAGGGCTGGAAAAAGTGGGAATTTATGACAATTTCTTTGATTTGGGGGGACATTCATTACTGATTACTCAGTTGCTAGCAAAGGTAAGAGATTCTTTCCAAAAGGAATTGCCCTTGCGCCGTTTCTTTGAAGCGCCTACCATCGCTGCTTTAGCAAAGAATATTGAGGTGAAGCATGGGGCGGATTCTGCGGGCGATCGCACTGCAAGTTTCGATATTAACGCTGAAGTTGTTTTAGACCCGGCAATTCGCCCTGCAACTCCATTGAGCGAGCCAAAAACTGAACCAGCTTGCATTTTCTTAACAGGGGCGACGGGCTTTTTGGGAGCCTTTTTACTCCGCGACCTCTTGCAACAAACTCAAGCAGAAATTTATTGCCTAGTCCGTTCTGCCGATGCAGAATCAGCTAAAAAGCGGATTCAAAGCAGCCTCGAATCCTATTTAATTTGGGATGAAAGCAGCAGCGATCGCATTATCCCAATTGCTGGAGATTTGTCTCAACCGCTTTTGGGGCTTTCCGAGGAGCAGTTCCGAGTTTTAGCCAGTAAAATTGATGTCATTTACCACAATGGCGCGTTTGTCAAGTTTACTTATCCCTACTCGGTTCTCAAACCCGCTAACGTTTTGGGGACGCAGGAAGTTCTGAGATTGGCGAGTCAAAGTAAGCTAAAACCAGTCCATTTAATTTCTACGATTTCCGTTTTCTCGGCAATGGGAGAATCTGGGATTAAGCTCGTGCGAGAGGAGGATGAACTCACTCCGGGAGAGGATCTAAAAGGCGCTTACACTCAGACTAAGTGGGTGGCAGAAAAGTTAGTAGAGGTCGCGCGCGATCGCGGAATTCCTGTTAGCATTTACAGGCCAGGCCGCATTTCTGGGGACAGCCAAACAGGGGCCTGCAATCCCAGCGACTTGCTGTACAGGTTAATCGCTGGTTGCGTGCAACTTGGATGTGCGCCCGATGACGATAAGCTGATGAATGTAGCGCCTGTTGACTATGTGAGCCGAGCGATCGTTCATCTTTCGAGCCAAAAAGAATTGCTCGGAAAGACTTTTCATTTAGTCAACCCTCAGTCCTTTCAGATGAGTGAATTGCTTGGCTGGATTTGCTCAATGGGTTATCCAATCAAACGAGTTTCTTCTGAGACTTGGCAAGCAGAAATAATCAATCGCGCTGGATATTCTCCAGAAAATGCGTTGTATCCGCTTGTCGGTCTTTTCTCCGAAAAAGTTTCGGAAGCAGAAATGGCTAAATCTGCCACGCTGCAATTCGATTGCCAGAATGCGTTGAAGGGACTTTCTGGCACGGACATTATCTGCCCGCAAGCGGATGCGAGTTTGTTTCGGACTTATTTTTCCTATCTCGTCGATCGCCAGTTAATAGAGGCTCCCAAACATCTGGTCTAAAAATGTAGAGGCGCGATCGCTCGCGTTTCTACCTTGCTCACTTTGAGGAGAATTGTAAATCAAGCATCACTTAGACTTGCGGAATTCCTGATTAGTTTATTTAACAGAAGGCAAAAGATTTTTATGTTAGGAAGTAGTAATGCGATCGCGATCGCAGGCAGAGCTACCGCAGAAGGAACGCGGCGTTACAGGGAACGGCACAACAAAAATTGTGCAGCCGATCACTTCCGAGAAACTGGTTCGCTCGTTGCCAGCTCGATTGGAATTGGCACCTACCTTGGCGAACCAGATGAGTATACTGACACTCTTGTGGCGTCCGCTGTAGTTGAATCGGTTCGGCGGGGTGCCAACGTAATTGACTCAGCAATCAACTACCGCTACCAGTACGGAGAGCGGAGTGTCGGAAAGGCTATCCGGCGTCTCCTGGAATCGGGAGAAGCCTCAAGAGATGAACTAATTATCTGCACGAAAGGCGGCGTTGTTCCGCATCCAACTCCCAACCATGTAGAGTGGTTTTATCAGCAGTACGTCGAGCCAAACAACTCTACTGTCAGCATGGCAGATTTGGCCCAGGAGCGTTACTGCATCCACCCAGAATACATTCAAGATCAGCTTAATTGGAGCCTCGCCAACCTCGGCATTGAGACAATCGATGTCTACTATCTTCACAATCCAGAAAAGCTACTTTCGCAAGTTGAACCCAATACTTTTTACAATCGGTTGCGAGAGGTTTTTGAGGTATTTGAAAAGGCAGTTTTAGCTGGGAAAATTGCCAATTACGGTCTGGCAACTTGGAATGCTTTCCGCGTACCTCCAACTGAAAGAAACCATATCGATCTGGCGCGCGCGAAGTCCATTGCTCGGGAAGTAGCTGGGAACAGAGAAGATCGGTTTCGGTTTATCCAGCTTCCTTTGAATATGGGGATGCCGGAAGCGGTGCTAACCCCAACTCAAACAATCAAAGGAGAACAAGTCTCTGTATTGGAAGCTGCCGATCGCTTAGGCATTTCCGCGATCGCCAGTAGGTCGATCTGTGAAGCGCAGGTTATTGGTCAGATCCCAGAAAAGATTGCTTCTGCCTTTGGCGATCGCTTGCGGACAGACTGCCAGCGGGCGCTCCAATATACCCGCAGCGCCCCTGGCCTCTTGAGTGCCCTTGTAGGGATGAAAGCGCCAAAACATATAGAAGAGAACTTAGCCCTCGCTGCTGTCCCGCAGCTTGGGAGAGCAAGCTTTCAGGAACTTACTGATTCAATTGTTCAAGTGTTAAACGGAAATTGAAGTTCTCCTTGCCGGAGAACGGCTGAACTTAAAATCTTGAATGGCGTTACCGAACCTTACCCCTCTTCTGTCACTCTCCGAGTATTAAAATAAAAGTGTGAAAAGATAAAAACGCTACAAATGAGGCCTAGCAATGGATGTAGGGTTACAAGTTCTCAAACATTTGGCGAGAGACGCATAATCAACAACGAGAGTGATAGAGGACTATTGTGCACAGTATAAAGACATATTTAAAGAAGTAAGAAATTATGAAAGTTGTAACTATTTACATTTAGGAATAATTGCACCCCTCGAAAGAAAACCCTTACCCTCAATAGGTAAAGTAGTAGCAATAAAATCTGCACATTGGTTGCATCATTTTATTACCAAATCACCTGGGTCGGTAATTGAAATGAAGCCAAAAAGATTAATAAAAATTCTCAAATAATTAAAGGGCAAGAAAATTCCCCTAGTAATTAATGAAACAGGAGATAAATAAAAAAAAGGGGGGAAAACTGACTATGTAGCTACACAATATCTGGGAAGTGTAGGAAAAGTAGATAATGGAATAGTTTCAGTTAATGTTTATGGTTCTTCCGTACTTAGTGTGCTATAATTGGATATTATTGTAACATTTTAGCCCATTAAGTACGGAAGAACCCTGATTACTGACTAATTCAATTATTGATAAATTCACTTTCACAGATAATCGAGTCTCGGTTCTCCAAATCTTCTTGATTCCAGACCGCGTTTAATGCTGCGGAACTTAAGGAAGTTGACATCGTATTTAAGGTTGTGTTGTAGTATTCGGCACCATTATTAAGTTCTACCTGTGGCGCTTCCTTGAAGTATGAATTAATATCAGGCGTGCACCGCTGGGCCTGGTAGTATAAATAAGCTTCAGCATTAATGCACATTACGTGGTAAAAATCTCGATTTGCTGCGGTAACATCTCCAAGTTTATACAGCGCTAAACCCCGGTTGAGATAAGCTTTAACATAGTTGGGATCGAGTTTTACTGCTTTGTCAAAGTCTTCAATTGCAAGCTGCATTTGTTTTAATTTATAGCGAACACAACCTCTGTTATAATAGGCATAAACATTTTGTGGATCGATGCCGAGTGCAGTGTTGTAATCGGCGATCGCCTGCGTATTGTCTCCTAATTGGTGGTAACAGAGACCTCGATTTATGTAAGCTTTGATATATTTAGGGTTCAACCGCAGCGTTTCGTTAAAGTTTTCCGTTGCTGCCTCTTTTTCTCCCAAAAGGTAGTAAGCGCGCCCCCGGTTGTAATAGGTTTTATAATTGTGGGAATTGAGAGATAGAGCTCGATTGTAGTCTTCTATTGCTTCTTCGTAATTTCCTAAATTAGCAAGTACAAGTCCCCGGTTGTTGTAGATAGCGTGGCTGTTAGGCTTATTTGCTAAAGCACAGTTTAGATCATCAATTGCTTTTTCGTGTTCTCCGAGATGACGCCAAGCATTGCCTCGATTCAAGTAAGCCTCGAAGAAATTAGGATTGATATCTAGGGCTTGGCTGAGGTCTGCGATCGCTTTTTGGTAGTCTTTCATGTAATAGTAAACCAAGCCGCGATTGTTATAGGCTTTGGCATCGGCGGGATTGACTTGCAGTATCTGATCGAAGTCCTCAAGTGCCGCTTCATAGTTTCCTTTCTTGGCGCTGTGCAAACCGCGCTTGTAAAATTGTTTGAGGTTCATAGGTCAACTTTCAGGATTGCTTGATGCTGGGGGTTGATTCCTGTACAGTCAGTTTTGAGTTCGACAGCCGTTAATCTGTTGAAAGAGCAGCCACCTGCGGTCAGAGTAACTCTTAAATAATTCCCGGCAATCTACCCTAAACAGGCTTTTTGGTTTATTTTAACAGTAGTTAAATCCTGTTGAAAGGATCTGCACCTCGCCTGGATTTACTTAGTCAGTTCGATTGTTTACCCGACGATCGACTTGATCTCAAAAGTCTAGTTTTACTTGGTGTTCTGTGTCTCTTGATGCGGCGGCGATCGGCTCGATCGGCAAATTAAGTTTGATACCGCTACTCAGTATAAATTGTTGCCAGCAGTCCTACCGAGTAAACTCTATATTTTTTTGACAAACTTCGTCTCAGTATTTGCGGTAGTACGTCTCTACAAACTTTTGTTGCCTAATTACCAATTACCGATTGATTTCCTCTTCCACATAAACAGTCAATTTCTCCAAATCTGGAAGTTCGATCAATTCTTGTTCCTTTTCCTTAACCGACACGGGCATCATCACAGGTTGACGCTGCTCGATCCAGCAACTCGCCAGCGGTAAAGTTTGTTCCAAATCTTCCAAAGGCCTCGGAATTACCATCACCGCGTTCAACTCGCCAATTCGCTCAGCTTCGTACATCCCGGCCTCTACGGCTACTGCTACATCTGCTACTGCACCGCGAATAATTGCCGTACACAAACCGGCGCCTATTTTCTCGTAAGCTGCCAAGTGTACGTCTGCGGATTTGAGCATAGCGTCGCAAGCGCCGACCATTGCCGGAAATCCCCGGGTTTCGAGCAAACCGATCGCCTGATTGCTAAGCCGAGAATAACTGCCTTTTTCCGACAGTTGAGTCAGGCGAAAGCCGATCGGCAAAACCACTTCCAAATTAGCCAAAGGTCTAGCAATCACCAACTTAGAAACAAACTGCCCGAACTGTTCGGCAGTTTGAGCTCCAGCTTCCACAGCCAAACGCACATCCGAAATTCTGCCCCGGACGATCGCCGTACAGTGACCGGAACCAATTTTTTCGTATCCTACTAAAATCACCCCTGCCGACTTCAGCATCATGTCAGCAGTCCCCACAATTGCCGGAAAACTCTTGGTGGATACCAAACCCAAAGCAGTGTCTTTGAAGTATTCCTGGCGCTGCGATCGCTCTTCGTGACTGTTACGATCTGTTTGTCCGTCCATCTTCTATTACCCTTAGAAACTTCCCAAAATAAAAATTTGTTGATAGTTTATAGTTTCTCAGATGAGAAGACAGACTGCACGAGCTACAATACACTGATTGCTGCTGCAAGGCCTGACAAATTGCTGAGCTACCAATAATATGAGATTACCTATTTATATTTGATCTTTCTGCCTTCAGCATAGCTGCCTTTTGCCGAAATGACGGCTACCCGGAACCGCCCGATAGAGTTTGGCCGTTTTCCTCCGATCGATTAAAAGCTTGCCGGTGTGGAAACAGCGTCCCCAGCAGTCGATTGATGTGAGCTTGGCCGTACAGAATAGTTGGCGTTTCCCCTGGTTGGGGCGGCTCTGCGGCGGTGGATTCCGGCGGCTCTGGGGCAGTCTCCGGCGCAGTTTGAGGCGGTGTTTGGGCGGGTTGTGGCGGCTCGATCGGCTCGATCGGTCGATCGACTGGTGGCGTAGGGGCTTCGGGGGTTTCTGGTGATGTTGGCGCTGCTGTTGGCGCTGTTGCGGTTGCTTCTGCGGCGGCTTGGCGGCTGGTATCTCCGATTAGAGAACCTGCTGCCATAATTTGCATTTTGTCGATACAAGGATTGATTAGGGTCGTCCCGGCGCCAATACAGGCATTTTCCCCGATCGTTCCCGCACCTACCACCAGCACTCCTGCACCTAGAATAGCGCCCGCCGCGATTTCCAGAGTACCTTCACGGGCGTGAAGGATAACTCCCATACCGATACAGGCACCGGCGGCGATCGAGATCCGGCTGCCCGGAGCTGCTTGCAGGATTGCTCCCGGGGCGATCGCCGCACCCTCATTCACAACTACATCGCCACTCATCAAAATCTGAGAGTTGCTACTTAATTGCAGTGGCGATAAATACATTCGACTTCACCATGAAAGGAGCTATTTTTTTCGATAAAAGGACTTTAAATTATGGGTTTTCTCGACTGATAAATTTAACCATGTCAATCTAAGAAACGATAATTTACTAATACTGAGAAGCTTGATGCTTTAACGTTTTATAGAAACTTTCAGAAGATTCTAAATTTTGACCAACATTTCTCAATCGAGCTTTTTAACTATCTCAAATCCAACTTCAATCCGCTGGGGTTTCTCCCGTTGGCCCCTGTGCGAGGGCTTAACGGGAGAAACAGGCTAATTACCAGGCAAATTAAGGTCGTTGGATAATTTCTTCGAGTACCCGGCGCTTCGCCTTGGAGTCGATGCCAAGCAAGCGGACGTACTCGCCGCTGTGTTCTTTGAGACAGCTTTCGAGGGCAGAAATCACTTCGGATTCGCGGTTGGATGCGATCGGCGCGCAACTGCTCCAAGAACCGGTGCGGAAACGGCGCGCGTCGGCGTGTTCCGTGCCAATTTTGTAGCCTTGGGAAAGCAGGTTGCGGATTTGGTCGATCGTCTTGCCGGTCAAACTTCCGCTGCTCGCGGCACCAGTCGAAGCTGCTTTGTATCCCGATGTTGCTGCCGACTTAGATGTTGCGGCCGGCTGAGCCGATTGACCAACCGGGCCGTCGGGACGCTGAATAATTTCTTCAACTATGCGTCGCTTAGCTTTCGGGTCAATCCCGATCAAGCGCACGTATTCGCCCGGGTACTCGTTCATCACAGCTTCCAAAGCGGCGATCGCCTCAGATTCGTTTCTCACTTGCAGCGAAGCCCCGCTTTGCCAAGAACCTGTGCGGAAGCGGCGCGCGTCGGCGTGTTCCGTACCCACTTTGTAGCCTTGAGCTAGCAAGCTGCGAACCTGAGCCACTGTTTCGGCACTCAATTTCCCGCTTGACACGGAACCGGCATTGTGGTGTCCGGCTTGTGCAACTTTACCGTTAGATTGGTAAGTTTTTGCACCGTTAGAACCGTTAGAGCCATTGTCTCCCGGTCTTTGGACGATTTCTTCTAGTACGCGGCGCTTGGCTTTGGTGTCAATCCCGATCAAGCGGACGTATTCTCCTTGGTGTTCAGCCATGCAAGCTGACAAAGCCGCGATTACTTCAGAGTCGCGGGTTGAGGAAATCGGGCCGCAAGTGCGCCAAGAACCGGTACGGAAGCGGCGCGCGTCGGCGTGTTCAGCTCCCACGCTGTATCCTTGGGCTAGTAAATTGCGGATGCTATCGGCAAGAGTTGGACTCAATTGGGTGCCGGCATTGGTAGAATATTTGGTTTGAGTCATATTTGGGTCTGTACTTTTCTCGTTGCGAATTGGTGCTAGACAGGCGATGTTCTCAGCGCAGCGATAACCCGTTCTCAGAGCGTCATTGATGCCGATGACATGGGTCGCAAATTGAACGTCAGAATCTTGAACGTCAGGCAAGCGATCGGCTTGCTTCTGATTAGTGATGATGGCTCCCGAAGGCACGTACTTACCGGCGGGAATCTCCACATCTTTAATTAGTACGTGCATCATGACAATGCAGCCTTTGCCCACTCTGGCATTGAACACCGTAGAGCGAAAGCCGATAAAGCTATCCTCGCCCACGTAGGCAGGGCCGTGAATTAAACTCATGTGGGTGAGGGAAGTATTTTTCCCCACCCACACAGAATAGGACTTGCCGTCGTCTCCTGTGACTCGGCCTTGTTCTAGGCCGTGAATCACTACTCCGTCTTGAATGTTGCTTCCTTGTCCGATATAAAAAGGAGTGCCTTCATCGGCGCGGATAGATGTCCCCGGGGCAATCATCACATTAGAACCGATATGCACATCCCCAATAATGTTAGAAAAGGAATGTACGAAGGCGGTATCGTGAATTTTGGGCTCAGCCAAGTTTTTCGACCAAGGCGTCGGGGGAGCCGCAACGTTGCGGACTGCCATAAATTAAGTTCTCCTAAACTGAAAAATCTTTTTGTTAGTTGTTAGTTGTTAGTTGTTAGTTGTTAGTTGTTAGTTGTTAGTTATTTTTCCACTAACTGCTAACTGCTAACGGTTGCAACTAGCCGTATGGGTCGTCTTTTTTACTGTAAATGAGGCGATTTTCTACATTGACAGTATCTATAATGCCTACTACCAGAGCATCGATCGGACGGTTTTCGCTTCCGGGTGCAATCCGGGCTGCGCTGCCTCGGGTTACTAAAACCCATTCATCGATACCAGCACCCACACAGTCAGCGGCTACCTCATAGCCGGGAACTGGCGAACCTTCCTCATCGATGAATTGCAGCAGTAGAAATTTCGATCCTCTCAGCGTCGGCTCTTTTTGGGTACTGACAACTGTGCCGAGAACTTTGGCCATTTGCATTTTAGGTAATAGGTAATAGGTAATTGGTAACTGTCATTTTTACAGTGTCACTTGTCTTTTTTTAATTAGCTCTTTCCTCAGTCCGCTGTCCGCTTTTTAGAGCTTCGTCTAGTAACTAATGACTAATGACTCCTGACTCATGACTAATAACCAATATCCCATACCCACCTCAATTAAAAATTAAAAATGCTAAATCAAAAACAGCGCGATTTTTAATTTTTAATTTTTAATTACCAAACGCCCCTAACAGCCGATCGCCTGTCTTAAGATCTGTTGAGGGGGCGAATGCCGCTCACGCCTTCGCGGAACTGTTCTACAGCTTCGGTGTAGCGAATGGGCAACACGTACTCTAAGTTTTCGTGAGGGCGGGCGATAATGTGGGTGGACATCACTTGTCCGCCGTTAACGCGCTTCACTGACTCTACTCCGGCTGCGACAGAAGCTTGCACTTCCGAGACATCTCCTCTTACAATTACCGTAACCCGAGCGCTACCGATTTTTTCGTAGCCTACCAAGGTGACGCGGGCTGCTTTGACCATCGCGTCAGCGGCTTCTACCACTGCGGGAAAGCCTAAGGTTTCGATCATGCCAACTGCAATTGCCATTGGTTTTACTCCTGATTGAATATTGGGGGAACTAAACTGTTAATTTTTGACAATCGCACAAATTTTCGTTTAAGGAATTTTTTGTGCGCTAAGAACTTAGTAGCCTCGGAACTGTTCTACTGCTTCTGTATATCGAATCGGCAGAACGTATTCTAGGTTTTCGTGGGGGCGAGCGATAATGTGGGTAGAGACGACTTCTCCGCCGTTCACGCGCTTGACGGATTCCACTCCTGCGGCGACTGAGGCTTGGACTTCCGACACGTTGCCGCGCACAATTACTGTGACGCGGGCGCTGCCGATTTTTTCATAGCCCACGAGGGTAACGCGGGCAGCTTTGACCATAGCATCGGCAGCTTCCACAACAGCGGGAAAACCTTTTGTCTCAATCATTCCCACGGCAATTGACATTTTTGAATCTCCTTTGAGGATGAGCGAAATTACCGTTACAAATCTTTGAGAAATCTAAAAATTTGGACGGGGAGGCCCACATTTTTTAGTAATGCAGTGTAAAGCTTCCTATCCTATAAGAATAGGGGAAGCTGTCCACCTTGACAATATAAACTAACATCATAATGTTTAATAACAAAAATTAAAATTTTTTATGTTACTTAAAATATTTTAATATTTATTTAATAATCTTAATATAGAGAGGGGTGGATGCCGACGGCGAGGAGGATTAAAGTAAGTAATAATACTCATATAAAGTAGAGTTCGGTATGTGAAGCCGGAGCGGAGCACTGCCGGGAAACTTGGGGATTCCCAAAGGGGGATCGCGGGGAAATCGGCAAAAAAGCAGTCTTGGCCGATCTGCAGGCATTTTTTTCTTTGAGTGCCTCGTCTGCTCAGCTACTAATTTTGTCTTGAGAGAATTATCAGTTTTGATGCTTTAATGTATAGTTAATCTGGAGTGCAAATTATTTTGCCACAACTATACGATCGGGTTTAGTCAAAGTTTTAGGGTCTCGCGCGATCGCCTGCGACTGTTTTTGTATAAAGGCAGCCAGTAATTTGAAGTTTAAGGGATAAATTAAATGACTCAATTTCTCCTCCAAGCCTGTTGGTGGGTACCTTTATATGGCTTGATAGGCGCAATTTTAACTTTGCCGTGGTCTACGGGAACAGTTCGCAGAACAGGGCCCAGACCGGCCGCTTACTTCAATTTGTTGATGACTGTGTTGGCTTTCATACACGGGTCAGTTATTTTTACAGCGACTTGGGATCAACCGCCCCAACAGTTGCTCGTACACTGGGTGCAAGCAGCCGATTTAGATTTGTCTTTTGCAATAGAAATCTCCACAGTCAGCGTCGGAGCAATGGAGTTAGTTAGTGTTCTGAGTTTGCTAGCACAAATTTACGCTCTAGGCTACATGGAAAAAGACTGGGCGCTAGCTCGATTTTTTGGGCTGATGGGTTTTTTTGAAGCAGCAATTAGCGGCATTGCCATTAGCGACTCGCTGCTTCTAACTTACGCTTTGTTGGAAGTGCTGACGCTTTCAACTTACTTGTTAGTCGGGTTTTGGTACGCTCAACCGCTGGTAGTAACAGCCGCTAGAGATGCGTTTTTAACCAAGCGTGTAGGAGACGTGCCACTGCTGATGGGAGTAGTGACGCTTTCAACTTTAGCGGGAAGTTTGAATTTTTCCGATTTGGAAACATGGGCTGAAACTGCAACTTTGTCTCCTGTAGTGGCGACTCTTTTAGGTTTGGCTTTAATCTCCGCACCTACGGCAAAGTGCGCTCAATTTCCGTTCCATTTGTGGCTCGACGAGGCGATGGAAGGGCCCAACCCGGCTTCGATTATGAGGAATACCGTAGTTGTGGGCGCTGGGGCTTATGTTTTGATTAAACTTCAGCCTGTTTTAGCGCTTTCCCCGGTCGCAGATGCGGTACTCGTGGTTTTGGGTGCGGTGACGGCTGTTGGCGCTTCCTTGGTAGCGATCGCCCAAATCGACATCAAAAGAGCACTATCGCATTCTACCAGCGCTTCTATGGGTTTGGTGTTTATCGCCGTGGGGCTAAATCAAGTTGACATTGCTTTGCTGTTGCTGTTCGCCCACTCGATAGCCAAAGGCCTATTATTCATGAGCGTAGGGTCAATTATTACCACAACTAACACTCAAGATTTAACAGAAATGGGTGGGTTGTGGTCGAAGATGCCTGCGACGACTACGGCTTATTTAGTAGGCGCTGCGGGGATGGTAGCGCTGTTGCCTCTGGGCAACTTTTGGGCGATGCGGCGCTGGCTCAACGGTTTTTGGACGGTGCCTTTGTGGTTGGTAATTGTGCTGCTTTTAGTTAACGGTTTGACAGCGCTAAATTTAACTCGCATATTCGGTTTAGTGTTTGTGGGAAAACCGCAGCCGAAAACTCGCAGAGCTCCGGAAGTCGGTTGGCAGATGGCTTTGCCGATGGTAATTTTGACGGTGATGGGGCTGTTGGTGCCTTGGATGTTGCAGGAGTGGCAACTATTAATTAGTTGGACTGGGCCTTGGGCGGAAACGGGAGATTTTGATGCTTTAAATTTGCTTTTGAAGACGCTGGATACGCCGCTGTTGTTGTTATCTGGGTTGATTGGCGTTGCGGTTGGGGTGGCGATTTATTGGTACGGCGTTTTACCTCGACCGGTACGACTGCCGGTGCCGGCGTTGCAGGATTTGTTTGCTTACGATTTTTATATCGATCGAGTTTACCGCTTGACTGTCGTTTGGGCTGTGGCTTTTATTTCTAAAATCAGCGCTTGGACTGATAAGTATGTGGTGGACGGGGCGGTGAATTTGTTCGGTTTTGCCACAATTTTCAGCGGTGAAGGGTTGAAGTACAGCGGCACCGGTCAGTTGCAGTTTTATGTGTTGACTATTGCGGGGGGGGTTGCTGTGTTGCTGGCGTTGATTATTTGGCAGTTTTAAACCGCAGAGGTTGGCAGATGAATTTATTCTGGATTTGTCTGCTTTGGATCTAGTTTTATTTAATTTTAAACCGCAGATGAGGGCAGATGAACGCAGATGATTTTAGTCTGGGTTTGTCTGCTTTTTTATCTCATTTTACTCAAAATCGATCGGCCACAATTCTGTCACCGCAACTTCCCAACCGGGCAAAAGTTCGGGAATTGAAATCATGTCGCCGTCTCTCAATACCACTGGCTCTGCAGTCGGAATGTAAATTGTTACTGTACGTTTGTCTGGGTCGATTAATATTCCTACTTTTGCTCCGAGTTCGAGAAATGATAAAATTTTTTCTCGCAGGGGTTTGAGGCGATCGGACTGAGATTTGATTTCTACAACTAAGTCGGGAACAAGTTCGGCAAAATACCTTTTACTTTGCTTGAGGCGATCGGCTACCACAAACGAAACGTCCGGTGCTGTAAGATTTGAATTGGGGAGAATAAACCCGCCGCTGGACTCAAACACTCGTCCGAGTTTGCGGGGTTTGACCCAGTTACGCAAAAGACTGCCAAACTCAAGTCCAATTTCGCTCGATACAATGTCTGATGGGCCCATAACGATAATCTTCCCGTCTACCAGTTCTAATTGGTAGTCTAGATGTGCTTCGCAGAGTATACCTTGCAGTTTTTCCAAGTCGGCAACTGTGAGGCGGGTGGAAGGAGAACCGGATTTAATTTGCAAATCTTCTCGATCTGTAAGACTTGAGGTCATAGGAGGATTCCAGAGACATTTGAATCTATGTTAACAAGAAAATCAGCCGATCGCTTTTATATGTAGTTGCTTTGCGTTAATGTTAAATATAGCTCTAAATACTGTGTAACAAAGGAAAGTTTTAATTGATGCTCAGTGCTTTAATCTGGATACCAATGTTGGCTGCTGCCCTGATTGGGCTCTGGCCCGCTTCAGTGAGTTCTAAAATAGTTCGGAATGTCGCGATCGCCATTGCGGGTATAACTTTTATTCTTTCGGTAATTTTGGCAGTTCAGTTTGATGCCAGTACCAGTCAGTTGCAGTTTTCGGAATTTATTCCTTGGATAGATGTTTTGGGATTGAATTACAATCTCGGTGTTGATGGTTTGTCTCTGCCTTTGGTAATTTTAAATACTCTGCTGACAGGGGTAGCTATTTACGCTACGGATGAGTCGATCCGCAGACCTCGACTTTATTATTCTTTGATTCTGTTAATTACCGGCGGCGTAACAGGGGCTTTTTTATGTCAAAATTTGCTGCTGTTTTTCCTGTTTTTTGAGGTAGAATTGATTCCGCTTTACCTGTTAATTGCGATTTGGGGAGGCGAGCGCCGGGGTTATGCTGCTACTAAGTTTTTAATCTATACTGCATTTTCGGGAATTGTGCTGCTGGCTGCTTTCTTGGGCACTGGGTGGCTTAGCGGTGCTTCTAGTTTCGATATGGTGGGTGCAGCGGGCGCATCGCATTTGCAAGGAGGATTGCCATTGCCTTTGGTAAGGCAAATTGTTTTGCTGGCAGGGGTGTTGCTGGCTTTTGGAATTAAGATGCCTTTGGTGCCTTTTCATACTTGGCTGCCGGATGCTCACGTAGAAGCTTCGACGCCGGTTTCGGTGCTGCTGGCGGGGGTGCTTTTGAAGCTGGGAACTTATGGGATGCTGCGCTTTGGTTTGGGTTTGTTTCCAGATGCCTGGGCGGTGGCGTCGCCGACTTTGGCGAGTTGGGCGGTGGTGAGTGTGCTTTACGGGGCGAGTTGCGCGATCGCCCAAAAAGATATGAAAAAAATTGTAGCTTACAGTTCGATCGCTCACATGGGCTACATTTTGTTAGCTAGCGCCGCAGCTACTCCGATTAGTATGTTGGGAACTGTTTTGCAAATGGTTAGCCACGGTTTAATTTCGGGGCTGCTATTTTTGAGTGTCGGCGTTGTTTACAAAAAATCCGGCACCCGCAACATCGATGTGCTCAAAGGTTTATTCAATCCAGATCGCGGTTTGCCGATGATTGGCAGTTTAATGATCCTCGGCGTGATGGCAAGTGCCGGCATTCCGGGTTTGGCTGGATTTATTGCTGAATTTTTGATATTTCGGGGCAGTTTGCCAGTATTTCCGGTGCAAACTTTTCTCTGCATGATCGGCACTGGTTTAACTTCAGTTTACTTTTTAATTATGGTCAACCGCGCCTTTTTCGGCCGCCTTTCGGATTTGGTGGTAAATTTGCCGCAAGTCCGCTGGCGCGATCGCATCCCTTCGCTGATTTTAGCAATAATTATCGCAATCATGGGAGTGCAGCCGGGAGTTTTAGTTGCTTTGAGCGAAAAAACTGCGATCGCAATGGCAGCTAATGTGCCACCGCAAGTTAAAGTGATTGCTCATAACTTAGACTGATAGGATGTCAGGTCGCTCGACCGCAATCCAATTCGTTTGTAGTGAGGAATGCCAGTCATCCTACAAGTGTGAGGACGGCCATACTCACTACAAACAAACGCAGCCTGCATAAACCGTAAAAACTCCGGTTTCTTCGAGAGAGAGTGCTTCTTGGAAGGGAGCTATTTTTATATCACAAAAAAGTAAAGGTTTGTGTTGTTATGTAGCAAACATTACCAAAAATGATATAATAGCAGAGTTATAAACAGTAAAAAAATAGTTTTAAATTCAGGCTAACTCGCGATGAAAAGTACCGTATTAAAACCCTCGGCCCATCCCCTATCCGCATACATTGACCTCTTGGAATCAGGCAAAGCTTTACTGCCAGAATCTACGGAAAATGTGGTTGAAGTTGTCGGCGTGCTGAAAAGTTATGGTATTGTTTTAGATGCCTATTCTCGCAATCTCAATTATATTGCCGAAGAACAGTTTTTAGTGCTTTTCCCGTTTTTTAAATATTTCAATGGGGAAGTCACTGTAGCGAAGTTAATGCGCTATTTGTGGCACGACAGGATTAATTTTGAGTATGCTGAGTATTGCATGAAAACAATGCTTTGGCACGGCGGCGGGGGTTTGGACAGTTATTTGGATTCCCCGGAATTTAGCAGTTTGGCCGAAAAGGCGATCGCGGCTAAGCTGAAAGGCAATTTTTTCATGCAGGGACTAAACAAAGCATTTCCTGATTTTTTGCCGGAACAAGTGAGGATGCTGGCTTACTACACCGGTCTCGGTCAGTTTTGGCGGGTAATGAGCGATTTGTTTATGGACTTATCTGATTCCTACGATCGAGGGGAAACTAAGTCTATTTCTGATGTAGTTGATTTTGTCAAAGCCGGTTTAGTCGCCGCAGCCAGCCTACCGATTACCTACAGCGTCAAGATTGGCTCTCAAGTCTACGATATCCTGCCAGCGACGGCTAATTTGACATTTTTACCAGATGTAGCCGTGCCTTATGTAGAGGCTGTTTTCTTTCGGGGCACGGCGTTTTTTGGCACAGTTTCATACAATGCTCAAGCTCATCAAATTCCGGGAGAACAAAAAGAATTTGCCTACGGGGCTTTGTTTGCTGACCCTTTACCTATTGGAGGTGCAGGGATTCCGCCAACTCAATTGATGCAAGATATGCGGCATTATTTGCCGGAGTATTTGCAGGAAGTTTATCGCACTAGCTGTCGCGGTGAAGACGATGTGCGGGTGCAAATTTGTCAGAGTTTTCAAAAGTCGATGTTTTGCGTGACGACGGCGACTATTTTGGGTTTAGCACCTCATCCAATGAATACCTCCGATCCAGAGGAAAAAAAGGCTAATCGAGCTTATTTGGAAGGTTGGATGGATCGATTTGGGAATTCTCGCTTGGATTGGGCAAATCAGCCAACTAACCGGGCCTGTCAGTTGTTCCCAGAACGGTAGAAGGGCGACTGGTTTTTAGGGCGCCATGTCTCTCGAAGTTGCAACAATATTACCTGCTTGGGCAATTGCTTTCTTTTGGAGCGCGAAAGCTCATCCTGGCGATCGAAATGATATCACGTCCCGTCAAATAGCCGTTATAAGGGAAGTAGTGAAAACTTCAGTCCTCAAACTTTTATGAGGACTGAAGTCCTGACTACCAAACAATTTTACGGTAGTCATTTTAGCGGACATAATAGGACCTGATAAACTGTTTGTTTTCGGGTCATTGTGATTGCTTTTATAAGAGGTATATCCGCTAACGCTTAGACTGGTAATGACAGGATAAAGCACTTCTTATTTCCGAACTATCTAGATTCGGACTAGAAGACTCAGGCCGTGAGAGTCCGTGCCACAAGTTCCCAGCAAACCATAAGTTTCGGCTAAATCTTTGACTAAAGCAGTTTGTTTGGGACTCGGTTTCCAAGGATTTGGATTACCGTAAGCATAGTAAATTTCTACACCGTCAATTCCGAAACTGGCTGCTTCTGGGATTAGTTGATCTGCGGTCGATCGATACCTGCAAGGATGTGCGAGAACTGCTAAACCTCCTGCTTCATGAATAGCTTCAATTACCCTGACTGCTGAATAACAATAAGTGCCTTCAGTGCTTTTACCTCGTAGGTATGGTTGGAGACTGGGATGTTGCGGATCGAAGGCGTAACCGAGAATGTGTACCTCATTGTTGAGCAAGTCGGCATTAATTTCAGCGCCTGTCCAGAGACTAGGTGCTTCGCTATTTTTGTCGGGATGGTTTAATTTCCAATTATCCAGCCAAATTTGAGCTTTAACGTAGCCTTGGGTGCTGTGGTGGTCGGTAATAGCTAAGCCTTTGAGACCTCCGGCTATGGCTTGTTCCATCAATTTCTCTGGCTGTAATCGCCCGTCGGAGTAGACTGTGTGCATATGAAAGTTATAGGAACCCGGACAGCTATCGGCATCAATTGTCTGAAAGACTTGTTTGAGTGCTGAGATATTCTGAGCTTCTGGTTTGAGACTAGAAGCGGGGGAGGTAGCGAAATTGACAGCCATAAGCGTTATTATAGAAAAAACTAGCTTTGTTTAATATATCTAATAAATTGATATGTTGCACCTCTGGCAAGAGTCGGCTCTAGGATTGGAACACCTAGCGGATTGTTGCGTTCGGCACAAGATATCAATTCACTCGCACATCTTGCACAATTCTTTATCCAGAATTTTATCGTCTGGTGGGGGCGGGTTTATGAGATTATTGATTTTAGGCAATTATATTGGGTAAAACTCGTCTCGGACGGTTTGTTGACAAGACCACAAGATATCAATTACTCCCACATATTGCATCATTCTTAATAATAGGCAAGATGCCGGTTCTACAAAGAGTAAATTTTCTTGTGGGGTGGGCACCCTGCCCGCCCTTGAAAGGTTTATTGACAAGGCCACAAGATATCAATTCAATCGCACTTTAAACCTGCAGCGGCGGCTGTGGGAAATTCGATCGGCACAAAGGTAACGCCATATATTGCTGTAGAACAGGGTACAATATGCGCTACTCGTTTGGGAGGATTTTTCCGATTTCCAGTCTTTGAGTCAAACTCAATTATACCCGTGGCTCCCTCGGCTTTAAAGTTTGGATCGGCTAAGGTTTTTTGCATTCCTTCGCGAGTGGGTTGCGCCTGCATTTCTAGGGCTTTAATCAGCGTCCGGGCGGCGTCGTAGGTTAAAGCCGATCGAGTATTCACCGGGCCTCCCCACAATTTTTCCGCGTTTACAGGAAATTTTTTGTCAAAGCTTGCTAGCGGATGCCAAAACAGAGATATTCCCAATTTTTCAACAGACTTTAGCTCTTTTGCTACTTCTAGCGTTCTCGGCTCGTACAGCGTCCAGGGCCCGACAATCCAATTGCGATCGCCGTTAGCTTTTATCATTTCGATCGCATTTTCTACGGACTTAGTTACTTGACCGTCTGGAAAGAGTGCTATGGCTTTTATTCCGGCTTTCTCAACTTCTTCGATCGCTGCTTCTGCGTTGAAATCATTTTTGGATAAGTTCTCATAATTTCTGAGTCTATAAGTTTTACCTCCTTTGGCTTCAAATTGCTCGGTAAATTCTTCCCACAAAGAATAGCTGAACGGACTGTCGGGATTGTAAAAAACTGCTACTTTTTTTCGCCCTACGCTCAGCAATTGATTTACTAAGCCTTCAGCTTCTACGCTAGTTGTCGGAGCCGTCCGAAAGAAAAATTTTCGGGGTTTTCGGGTCAGTTCTTCTGTGGTGCTTCCCGGAGAAAGGGCGACTAATTTATGGCGATTGTAAATATCTACTGTTTCCACAGTCATGTCGCTGGTATAATGTCCGATGAGTGCTAGAATATCGGGCCGCTGGACTAGGTAATTTGCTCTTTGAACTGCGTAGGATTTAATGTTTCCGTCATCAGCAATGATGACTTTAAGACCTTTTCCGTTAATAGCTTTTGGTTGGAGAAATCCTTGACCGGGAAAATCTCGCTTGCTCTCATTGGAGATGAGACTTAAATTAACTTCGGTTTGAGCTTGAGCAATGCCGCGCAGCAGTTCTTCGGCTAAGTTGGCGTTGGCGATGCTACCGTCTTGATTTCTGCGGATAGGAACAACAATGGCGATGGTATAATACTCTGCACCGCTCGCTTCCAGCAGGGCATTGTTTATGTAAATTAAAGTTTCCGGATCTCTGCGATCTTCCCTCCATGACTGTTTGAGCAATTTAAAAGCTTCGGGATAATTTGAGTCGGCAAATTCGCCAATTCCTCTTTGTTTTGACCAAAGGGCGGAGGTTTGTACCAGAAGTTTTTCGCCAGAACTTACACCATCTGCGGAGGGTGCAGGCTGTGTTGGTGGCGGTGAAATTGGGGAGGGTTCAGCCTGCGTTGGTTGCGTTGAAGTTATCGGGATTAGCGGGGGAATTCTGGGGTTTAAAAGTACGATCGACACTGCTGTAGCAATTCCCGCACAAGCTAACAACAGTCGGCGAAGCCCAGTGTTGTCGCCTTTGGGAGATTCGGGCTGTTCGAGCGAGTCTAAAGCGCTCAAAATCTGAGCGACAGATTGGTAGCGGTGTGTAAAATGCAAGCGCACCATCCCAGTTAAAATATCTCTGAAACCGTCGCTAACTTGTACCGCTGGTCGATTGGGCGTCGAGTAATCCCAGACAATTTCCCCAGTTTCGGGGTCTTGCGGCAGATTGGTAGGACTTTGCCCGGTGAGAGCTTGAATGGCGATTATTCCTAGCGCGTAAATGTCGTTATAAGGTCGCGGAGCCAACCGCGTATTGTATTGTTCGGCAGGCATATAACCGCGGGTGCCGATCGCCTGCGATGTCAATATTTCACCTATACTGTTAGAGGTCAAAGTGCTGATTTCTCTGACAGCTCCAAAATCAATAAGAACAAGTTGACGATCTCTTTTGCGCCGAATTAAGTTAGAAGGTGTAATATCGCGGTGAATAATTTCTTCTTGGTGAACAAAATTTAAAATTTCTAGAAGTTCCCGTAACAAGGCGATCGCCTGTGCTTCCGTCCACCGATCGCACGGAGCGAGTTCTTGACTGAGCGGATCTCCTTTAATGTATTCTTGAACTAAGTAAAAATTGTTGTTGTTTTCAAAGCGATCGAACAATTCGGGAATCTGCGAGTGTGTCCCGAGTATTTCTAAAGCTCTAGCTTCCCTTTCAAAGCGCCCGCGTGCCCTTTCCAAGACGCGCGGATCGTTCGCTATCGGAAAAGAAATTTCCTTAACGACGCACAGAGGATTTCTGGTTTCTCCTAGTTTTGCAGCCTTGTAGGTTCTCGCAAATCCTCCTTCTCCCAACTGTTCTATAATTCTGTAGTTTCCGTGCATTCCGTGCAATATCTGCCCTCGTGGTAGACACATAAATTTTCCCAAATTTATTGACAAATTGTGGTTTTTAATGTCGCTCATAACAAGCCTGAATTAAATGAGGGATGTCTAGCAATCGGTAATTAGTAATTGATAATTAGTAATTGGCAATCGCTCGGCGAGTACCTAACTGACTTGAAAACTGCTCTACAAGCTTTTTCGCTGCGAGATGCAGGCTGATATTATATCAAAAACGGGCAATCGATCGAACTCGCTTTAACAAGTTAGCCCGGGGTGTCAGCCAGCGAAATTTCATTCGGGCGATCGAATATTGCAAGTCGGCCGGGGCGGGTTTACAGGATCTCGGATTTGTACTGAATATCGGGCGCGAACCCTTTCAAGGTCGTACTCGAATATGCTGTACTTGTTATTCGAGTACGACCTTGAACCCTACAGAAATTACGGTCAATATGACACACTCTACAGCAAACTGATGACTAATGACTGATGACTGCTGACTAATTAACTTTCCCCTAACTTGCTGAGTACAAAAGCAACCAGAAACCCGCCGACAGTAATTAATCCGGCAAAATCGTGAGTTTCCTCTAAGGCTTCGGGAATCATGGTATCTGAAATCATTGCTAAAATACCGCCGGCTGCTACAGCGGTAGTTGCAGCGATTACTTCCCCAGAAAAGTGGCTAAAAAGCGTATATCCTAACAATGCTGCGATACCGGAAATAACTGCGATCGCGCCCCAAACTCCAAAAACGTAACCGATCGATCTCCCTGCTTTTTTCATGCCGGCGGCGCTAGAGAGCCCTTCGGGAATATTGGAAAGAAAAATTGCCGCTACTGTCACCCAACTCACAGCGCCTCCAGAAATCATGCTGACGCCAACGACGATCGACTCCGGTATCCCGTCTAACAGCGCGCCGAGGGCGATGGCTAATCCGCCATCGCCTGACTCTGTTTTAGCTGGGTGCAAAGTGCCCGATCGCTTGCGGTGTTTGGCTCCCTGTTGATTCAAAAACCAATTGGCGGCTGTGTAGACAGCAGCGCCCCCCAAAAAGCCGATCGCCGTCGAGTCGAAACCGCCGAGCTTGTAAGCTTCATCCATCAGTTCAAAGGATAGCGCTGAAATCAGCACACCAGCGCCAAAAGCCATAATTGTCGCGATCGCGCGCTGGGGAATGCTCACAAAGTAGCCCACCGCCGCTCCCAGTAGCAGCGCCGAACCCCCCACTAAACCCCAAAAGCCTGCCTGCAACCACAGTGGAAACATCAGCCCTACCTCAGAGGAAAATTTTTTATGCGCGTCTAAAAATTATATATAGGACTTACGGATGGGGGCCTGAAACCGGGTTGTTTACCAAAAAATTGGGTCTAAAGCCCCGTCCTTCTAGGACGGCTTTAATTCTCTTTCTTGTTGTAAAGATTGATGGAGTAAACGCATAAACGAGAAAAGTATTTGCAGGTGTGGTAAACTAATCGCATGATAGTCTTAGAGTTTAAATTAAAAGGCAAAGCAGAGCAATATCAGGTCATCGACGAGATGATCAGAACAGCTCAATTTGTCCGAAATAAAACTCTTAGATATTGGATGGACAATCAAGGAATTAAGCTTGTTGACCTATACAAACAATGTGCCGTCATGGCAAAAGAGTTTGAATGGGCAGGCAAGCTTAATTCAATGGCACGTCAAGCTTCGGCAGAACGTGCCATTTTTGCTATCCAACGTTTTGTCGCTAATTGCAAAGCTAAGCAACCAGGAAAAAAGGGCTACCCACAGTTTAAAAAACATACTAGATCCGTCGAATACAAAACTTCGGGTTGGGCGCTTTCTGCCGACAAAAGGTGTTTGACTCTTAAAGACGGTTTCGCAGCGGGAAAGTTTAAACTAATCGGTAGTAGGGATCGGCATTTTTATGCACCCAATGAGATAAAAAGAATCAGAATTATGCGTCGTACTGACGGATACTACGCCCAATTCTGTATCAACGTGGAGCGAAAAGAGGAGCTTGTTCTCACTGGGAAAGCTATCGGAATAGACGTAGGACTCAACCATTTCTACACCGATAGCGATGGTCAAACAGTTGCCAACCCTTGGTATCTCCGAAAAAGCGAAAAAGCTTTAAAAAGATTGCAGAGACGAGTTTCTAGAAAAAAGAAAGGCTCTGGTAATCGGAAGAAAGCGATCAATAAGTTAGGAAGAAAGCACCTGAAGGTCACAAGGCAGCGTAAAGACTTCGCCATTAAGACGGCGTTGTGCGTGGTAAAATCTAACGATTTTGTAGCCTACGAAGAACTTCAGGTTAAGAATATGGTCAAGAATCATAAGCTTGCTAAATCAATTAGTGATGCAGCGTGGTCACAGTTTGCTCAATGGCTGGAATATTTTCGGAAGGTGTACGGAAAAACGGTAATTGCTGTCAATCCTCAGTACACTTCTCAACAGTGTTCAAATTGTGGCAACTTGGTTAAAAAAAAGCTGTCAACTCGCACTCATATTTGTAATTGTGGTACAACGTTAGATCGCGATCACAATGCGGGAATTAACATTGTGAGGAAAGGATTGAAGCAGGCAGGAATTTCTTTAAATACGGCGGGGCACGCCGAAATAAACGCTTGGGGACAGAACAATCTCTACTCTTTGGTGGTGACGCCAACGAGCAAGTTGACTGAGTGATCCAAGAATCCTCGTGCCTTCAGGTCGAGGAGTGTCAACTAATTCACTAAGTACATTGCTCATAGTTAGAGTTGCTAGTGTTCCCATCAACATTAACTTTTTTACCCCAGGATGCGATTGACTCGAAACCAGCGATAGCCGTAGGCTTCTAACGGAATAGAGGGCTAATTTTTTTAACTAGCATTATTCAATCGATAATAACGATCTTTGCTCCTTATCGCCGTCTCCGCTGACGGATATCCTGGTTCAATAATTAGATAAGTGAACCCACCAATCGTTGCTGCAATTATGTGAGAAATAACCCGGTTTTTGACTTCGTTTGTGCCGTGTTGGATGTCTAGATAAATTAAGAATGAACGGGCAGCAAGGGATGCGAATAATAAAACCGCTCAGAAATTTGACTAAAGCTAAGACTGTTAATAGCGTCGCATTTTGTAGCAGTGCTAATAAAAATTATGCCGGTAATTTTAAGCGGCGTCGGAAACAACGATTGGCTCCTTCTAATGGTTTTAAGCTTGAACGTTTTGGCTTCCTTTGATTCCTCTACAAAGCCAATAAAAGAGCCGTGTAAATTCCAGCACCAAGAGCAAATGCCCAAAACTGACTTTCTCGTTCTTCTGGCAATTCTTCTTTGAGGACGTTGAGAACAATTCCTCCGGCTAAAAAAGCAAATAAAACTGCGATCGTAGTTTTTCCAATTTCAGTAGCGCTACCCAACACCCACCCCACAATAATAGCTGCTGCTAGTATCCAGCGTCCGATGCGGTCATAAATATGCTTGTGGTGTTCCCGCAAACCAGAGTCGTTCACTGCAAAGTGCAGCGCCATTGCACAAGAAAACAACAGCAGATTGGTAACGCCCGGTTGTTCCCGATGCAGCAGCAGATAGCCAATCAGAGCGTTGTAGATTGAAAAAGAGCCTATGTGCAACCAAAAAACAGCAGGACTGGTCACATCTTCTTCGCCACGCTGACGAGATAAATTTGCCATTTGCTCCAGGCCGTAAAATACAGTCAATCCTAACAAAGCTATTAAATAAACGTGGTGTTCTAGATAGGAAATAACTCCTGCTTCTACTTTCTCTAATACCGCTTGGTGCAGATTTAATTCCGGTAAAATATGCACAAAAACATAAGCTACCGAAACCCCACTTGCTGCTGAAAGCCAGCCACTGCGAGGAATAGGAGCAAACCGCAACTTGCCGCAAAATAAATGTGTCAGCGCTAAACCAATGGCAATCAGCGCGCTTAAAGCTAAAGTATTAGGAGCCGATCGTAAAGCTGTTGTTATTACCATAATTATGCTCAACCAAATTAATCCTGTTTTAAAGCTTTAATGACTTGGTGATACCGCTCTTGCACATCTTTCTGGTCTTGCTCCTGAGAGATTTGTTCGCGACTACTATTTAAAATCATCTCCGCCTGACGGCGTAAAGCTTCTCGTTGTTTGGAATTGCGGGTGTAAGTGGCGATGCAAGCTATAGCTTCCAATAAGCGAATTGTTACCGCCACATCTGATTTACTGTACTGGCGAATTTGGTTGAAGGCAGCATCGACTAACCCTTGAAACGTCACTCCTTCAACAATGACGCGCAAATTCTGTTCATCGTCGTAGCGATAGGGCGAGGGAAAATCCCTTTGAGCGAGGCGGGATAATCCGGCGCTGAGTCGATCGATACACCGAATCGCAGTAAACGGATCGTTGATAGCAGGAGAAATCGCACGCAAGGCAATTTCAACTAACTGAGCGATTGGAAATTCTACATCTTGATATTCAGTCCGTTCTTTGCCCAGAATAAAAGCATCGTTAATCTGTTGGGTCAGGCTTTGATTCACCCCTTTCTCCGGGAAAACCCTCGCTAAATCGCTGCCCTTGACGATAAACTTTCCCGGTCGAGTTGTAAGACGTACAAGCAGATTGTACTGACTGGCAATTTTCATTAATTCGTCGTCATCGATTGCTTGCAAATAACCCTCGCCAGTGGCTTTGATTGGACGTGCTTCCGAGTCAAAATTTGCAGGAATTTCTGCCACTTGTCGCGAGTTGTTCGCTTTACCTTCTCCGATTTTTCCGGGAAACAGACGCTCTAGAGCTTTGTCTAAATCGCCACTAACTTGAGTAATTACATGGGACGCTTGAATAATGGTTGATGCGTGATGGATAAAGTAAATCAGTACGCCGATACTGGCAATTGCCAATCCGGTAGCAACTGTAACCGAGAGTTGGGGTACAAAGAGACTGTATCCTTCTCCTTCTGCATGAATGGTTCGCAGTACGAGTAAACAGTAAATAAACGTGCCAATGAAAGTGCCAAGCACGATTTGATTGCCCGTATCCTGCATAAAATTACGCAGCAATCGGGGACCAAAATTTGAACTCGCCAACTGAAGCGCCACAATAGTAATGGAAAAAGCTGTAGCAACAACGCTGACCATTGAACCGGCAACCGATGAAAGAACCGATCGCGCACCATCGGCTCCACCCGTGTAAATCCACCTCCAGTTTGGTACATTACCCGTGCGGTCAAGTGTCAGCATTGCGATCGCTAAAATCATCGACCCCACCGCCATCAACGTTGGGATAAACCAGTAGCTAGAGTGCAGCGAGTCCCAAAGTTTGCTTAACTTGACATTTTTCATGAGTTGGGGTGGGGTTAAGATTGTCCGTTGCCGTCTTGTTGCGATCGCAGTTCAATTAGTTGTCGCAGAGAACCGCTGAGGCTGCGGGGTTTAGGAACTTCGCCATTACCAGCGGGCCACCCTTCCCGTTGACGTTTGCGATCGCCATCCGTCTCTTCGGTTTGGTCGTGAAACAAAATTTGCTGCGTAGGAAAGGGCAAGTCGATGCCGTTGGCAGTCAGTTTTTTCTTAATCGCAGAAAGTACCTTGTCCCGCGATCGCAGATCGTCAATTCGTCGCGGCGGAGTAATCCACCATCGAGCGCGGATATTGACCGTACTTCCTGCAAGTTCCATCAGCAGCACGTCAGGAGCAGGGTCCTTCAAAACCTCATCCACACTGTGCATGGCTTCCATCATTAACTGCTTGGCTCGGTCAATATCATCGCCGTACCCGATACCAACGTCGTATTGCATCCGGCGTTTATCAAAGGCGGTATTCACCATAACAGAATTGGTGAACAATTCGGCATTGGGAATTACAATCCGGCGGCCATCATAGGTTCGGATTGTTGTAGCGCGAGTTTCAATACTTTCTACCGTTCCCTCAAAGTTTTTAAACACAATCTGATCATCGATTTGGAACGGTTCCGTCAAAAGAATTAGGATACCAGCTAGGAAGTTTTGTAAGATATCGCGAAATGCAAAACCAATCGCTACCCCGCTAATTCCCAGCAGTTGCACCAAATCGCCTGCTTTAAATGTGGGAATTACAATCGACAAGGCAATAAACAGACCAACCAGAACAGTAATACCCTGCGCTAACCTTCCCAACACCAGTCCCAAATTCCGCGATTGGCGGTGGTTGCGGGTAAGCCGCCTGACCGCTCTCTTAATTGATCGGCCAACAAAGAAAAAGATTGCAAAAACAATTAACGCTAGTATCATATTAGGCAGCAGGACAATGAAGTCATCGATCATGCTCTCAATCTTGTCCCAGACTCCGGATATTTCTGCTGTCATAAAACTTCCTCTTGCATCAGTCGTTATTGATAGTATTAAAATCAGCCCGGTCAAACTCTATCTTAAGGCTGTAGATTACTGTAAGGTGAGGCTAATTTAGGATTTACACAGCGACAGTAAATATTGGGGAGGGTGCGTTACGCAGAAAGCTAACGCACCAACAATTTTTTTCAAGTGGATATCGAAGCCACATCTTGACCGTTGAGTTTTTGTGCGATCGCATCCAGCACCTTCTGTTCTGCTTCGGAAACCTCTCCCTTACTTTCGGCAATGCGACGGCATTGAGCTAATAGCGGTACTGCAAAGTCGGGGTTAAGTTGCTCTAACAATGCACCCAATGGTTTGGGGGACTTGATGTTAGCAGCAATCCTTTTGAGAGAATCGGCATTTAATTGCAAGACCTTCAATTCTGGCAGAATATCTTCCCAGTTTTTGCTGGGATAAGTTGCCAAAATCATGTGAACCATAATTTGATCCATCGCTGCTTGCTGCGCGATCGCAACATTGAGATATTTCTCGCTTTGTTGCTGGATCGCTTGCAGCGTTTCGGTTCCAGGTTCTTCAGTCTCTTCCCTCACTTTGGCTTCGTAAAACTGGCGCGCCGCATATCCCAGCGCGTACAGCATCGTAGCATTCGTACTCGCACCAATCATCGCGCCAGCCAGCGGTACGTTGCGTAAAAAGCCCAAACCAGCTCTCATTGCGTTGCTACCGCCTAGCGCTAACCCAAAAATTGCCAAAACCTCGCCTTTTCGGGCTGGCTGTTGCAAATCCATCCCATAAGCGGCGGCAATTTGATAAACCATTTCGGTTTGAATCGCAGTAGTCGCGGCTAAATCGATCGCCAGCAGTGCAGCCGCGACACCGGGTAAAATGCTGCTAGCAAATCCGACACCACCGGCGTGGATCGCTTTTTCCACCATAATGCGATGGGCAATTTCGCTGGGATCTTCATTGGGATACTTTTGTTGGAGTTCCTTGACTTGAGCTTCGGCTTTGGCTAAGTCGATGCGATCGCTCACCCCAACTAACCAATCAAGCCTGAGTACCCCTGCGACTTGTTTAACAAAGGGAAGATTGCCAACATAAGTTACCGCATCTCCGGTTCCTTGCGTCGCTTGTCCAATCAATCGATAAGTTTGTTTAGCAGCAGCTTCCCCCCAATCAACTGCTGTGTCAACAACCGCTTTGCCTGTATTCAGTGCAGATTCTGTTGCCTCGGCAATGAAATTTAACAAACCAGACTTTTGCTGTGAATTAGTTTCTTTTTTTGGCTTTGATTGGTGATCCATGACTGTTTTTTTAATTAACTACAATACGCCAGGTTTTGAGTTTGGACGTAGCCTCTCAGCAGCACTGTAATCGGCACCCAACCATCCCTTCCTAAACTTTCAATCGTCACTCTTCGTCCATTCTCACCAAGACTTTGAATCGTCACATTTGGCGCGGAATCCATGATGCCAATCACTTCGCTGTTAGCCGTCGGTTGTCGCCGAACCTTAAGACCATTCCTCGCAATAACCTGGCGACAGCTATCCGGTACTTGCGTTAGCAAATATTCACCTTGAATCTGTGTTTTATTTGTATAAGTGGCGAACGAGGGAGCAACTAAAACCGTTGCCGTTAACAAGATCGAACTTGTTAACCTTGTATATTTTTGCCATCTCCTCTGCTCTTGCATCGCTTTATCTCCTTTTAAATCTCTATGCCAAAACCTTAGAAAAGGTTTTTAGCTCGTTCATCTTCTCTAAGAAAGAATGACTCACCATCCCAAGGGTATAAAATAATTCGACTCGCTGCTGTGCTTGTTGAATTTTCTGGTTTTATTATCGCTAATCAACCATAAACGCGAGGTTTGCGAGCGCCAACAGCAGCACCAATCATTGCCCCTGCCAAACCCAGCAAAGAGCCAAGTAGAAATGACCAAGCAGCTTTAGCTGTATTACCACCGATATCGCGAACTTGATTTGAGTCTACATTCGGCGCTTGATTCGGTATATTAACGCCGTCCTGTTGTTGTACTTGATTGGCAATTTCTCCAGCATTAGCAGCGGAAGCGCCAACAGCACCCGATATCCCGCTTGCTAATAACCAAGAACTAAGTGCTAAGGTAGTTCCCCACAGAATTGCTGCATTCAAAAGTGCTGTTTTCTTGGTCATCGGGCCGCAGCTTTGAGCCATCACCCAACCTCCCAAAAATAGGGAAATCAGCACACTGATAATCGACAAAATTACGACCCCAAAACCAATGGAACCTGCATCCGCCCCTGTTGCACCCGCGCTTAATCCGATCGCCATTGCCAAAGCGCTTAAACCCAGTTGAGTGCCCAGAGCGATCGCAATTCCTGCCAAAATTGGCCCCCACCTCACTCGATCGTGGTAATCCACCAGCGGATTGACGATTGTAGGCTCAGTGAGTTGACTGCCCGATCGATCTGGATAAGTCATAAAAGATTAACCCCTGCGTTACGTTGTAAGTTTTTCCTTGATGGTAATTTAATTTTACTTAATCATCATTACCAGAATATCTACCGAGGGACATAATATTTTTAAGTTGAAAATTTTAAATATCAAAAGTAGTAATTTCGCTCATAAAATCGAAATCTCCTTAAAAAAAAAACCCAGCAGCTAGTTTAGAGATGCCCTTAATTTTGTAGGATATCCTGTAGTTAAGGTGATAATAAAACCTAATAAATCATTATTGTGAGAGTTGGTGGCAGAAAGGTTGTAGGTTGGCTCCACCAAACCTACGAATGATTAGATAAATTTCTTACATTAAGTACAGGGAAGCTAAATTCATCCACCTAAAGATAGAAAACTATAAAAAAATCTCGCTATCTTGATGATTTTCAATTTGCAGAATCCTTCATAACAAGGAAGTATTAGAAGTGATACCTATCTAAAGTAAGTGCACAAGTTGATGTAGATATAGCCATCCTAAATCATTTGTGAATTTCTTACTCCCTCCCCTTGATAAGGGGAGGGTTGGGGTGGGGTCAAAAATTTACGACTCCTGCAAGGATTGCTATAGTACAGGAAACAACAATGTTACTTTACAAAATTGAGGATTTTAATCCCAACTACCGCCAAGCAGCTTTTGATGACGACGATATCAAAGGGCTGGATGTGTAGGGCGGAAGTACCGTTGATAACTCCCATCAACATTAACTTTTTCAACCCAGGATTCGATTGACTCGAAACCAGCGATAACCGTAGGCTTCTAAGGGAATAGAGAGCGAGTCCGCATCGAGAGGTTCATACAGGCGATCGCCAAATAAATCGAACAAATGGCTGTATTCGTGAGATTTCAGCGTAGCGGTACAAGGTTTGTCGGCTAGATTGTGGACAGCGATCACCGTCCTGCCTTGCCAGTCGCAGCAGTGGGCTAACACCGAGGGAGAGTCGGTTTCCAGAATGTGCCACTTGCCCCTACCCAACTCAGGACATTGCTTGCGGATGCTGATTGCACGTTCCATCCAGTTAATTAATGAGCCAGGATCGCGCTGCGCTGCGAGGACATTGACTTGTTTGTAACCGTATTCTCCGTTGGCGATCGCAGGTCTGGCAAGGGCATCAGTTGCAGCCGTCGAGAAGCCACCATTTGCTGCATCTGACCATTGCATCACCGTGCGGACGCTGCCTCGACCTTCCAGCGAAAGATCGTCGCCCATGCCAATTTCTTCGCCATAGCGCAGCATGGGTGTACCAGGCAGGGTGAAAAGCAAGCTGTAGACCAGTTCAATCCGGCGGCGGTCACCTCCCATCATCGGTGGTAAGCGACGACGAATCCCGCGCCCGAAAATTTGCATAGTTTTCTCAGGGGCAAACGCTGCAAAAATTTCCTCTCGTTCCGATGAAGTAATGCGGTCTAGCGTCAGTTCATCATGGTGGCGCACAAAATTAAGCCACTGACAAATCGGAGGAATATCCGGTAAGGTTTTTAGTCCATCGCGCAGCGCTGTGGATTCTTGACGCGCCAGGGCCAAAAACAGATGCTGGTTGAGCAAAAAGTTGAACAGGATGTGCATTCTGTCGCCCTTAGCAAAGTAGATAGAAATTTGCTCGCGATCGACATTTGCTTCTGCCAGCAACACTGCATCACCCTGACGCGATGACACAAACTCTCTCATTTCTTCCAAGAAACCTCGCAGGTTTTCGGGGTCTGCACCTTCGATGCCAATTCCTTTAATTAAAAAGGGAACAGCATCAATGCGAAATCCAGACACGCCCAGTTCTAGCCAGAAACCCATAATTTTGCAGATTTCTTCTCGTACCGCCGGATTGCCAATATTCAAATCTGGCTGTTCCTTATAGAAGTGATGCAAATAGTAAGCGTTTGCTTGTTCGTCGTACTCCCAAATACTGTCCTCGGCATCGGGAAACACCAGCGATTCTGGATCTGTTTTGGGTGGATTTTCTGACCACACGTAGTAATTGCGATACTTGGAGTTTTTATCGCTTTTGGATGCAACAAACCAAGGATGCTGATTGGACGTATGATTTACCACCAGATCGATCAGCACCCGAATTCCTCGTTCCCTTGCTTGGTGCATGAACTCGACAAAATCTCCCAGGGTTCCGAGTCTCGGATCGATGTTGTAGTAATCCATCACGTCGTAACCATTGTCGCGGTTAGGGGAAGGATAAAACGGCAGCAACCACAAACAAGTAATTCCTAGCGCGGATAAATAGTCTAGGCGGTTGATAAGTCCCTGAAAGTCGCCGACACCATCGCCGTCAGAGTCCATGAAGGTTTCAACATCGAGGGAGTAGACAATTGCGTTTTTATACCAGAGGTCTTTCATTGCAGTAAATTTCTTAATAGAGAAACTGTGTAACATGGCTTTGTTCCGAAACCCGGTCACAGGGTTGTTTAGGAAGCTCAATGCCACGGTTATAGCTCATCTTTCGCAATATGAGCGTAAGTCCTGTTGTCTCAATTAAAAATATATCTATCCATCTAAAGGTAGATGAAATATCTATCCAGATAATAAATAAATTACGTTTTTTAAATAAAAAAGCGGTTGCTCAAGCTCACTACCATTACCAGGAGCGATCGCTACGAATTTCCGATTAGATGTTCATCCAAATAGCCAAGTTCTTTAGCTTGTAGCTGCCCTGTCTTCGCTCTCTTTCGCCAAGACAGTGCAAAACCACAAACATTAGTTATATCGGTCAGCCCTTGTCATTCCTAACAACCTAGGAGCTATGTTTGCCTTTAGCGATCGCCCATGCTGCCAACTAATCTTCTACCCAATTGAGTAACCCAAGAGAAGTAACAGCTCCAAAAAAGTGAGCGCCAATCAGATTGACGTTTGCCATCGTCACAAAAATATCTAGGGAACGAATCACATTTTCTGGCGAATAAGCTGTCATCGCTTGGGGCTGACTAAGAGTTTTTGCGAGGACTACAGCAACTGTTTCTTCAGAAGCAACAAAGGCGATTAATACCCCCACCAAACTAGAAACTAATCCAATCCGTAAGGTGTGAGTAATATGTTCTTTGCTGGGATAGACCTGGGAATTTTCGGCGTGCAAAAGTCTGCCTAACAGCCTATAGCGAAAATCCCAAAATATTCTAAAGCCCAGCAATAACAGGCCAATTATTGCTAAAACTACCCCGAAACCAATACCTGCATTATTGGTTTGTTCGCCCATGTTGCGACCCAACATAGCAAATAATAAAACAATGCCGGAAACAGCACCCAAGAATAACTGTATCCAGAAGCTAAATCGACTAAACAAGCGAAAAGTTGCGACGAATTCGCTTTGGGTCAGCGGTTGCGACAAGGATTCTGGTTGATTCAGTTGATTCATATATATACACCTTATTGCTGAATTGATCATGAAAGCAAACGACGTAAGAAATAGGTTCTGCTTGTCTTCCTGTCGCCAGCGATCGCCTTGTGGTTAGCTATTAGAGTTTTCCTGAAAAGTCAGTTAAGGGCAAGCAGGATGCCTGATGTTTAGGAACCGACTGGGGCAATTTTCGGTAAATAAAAGGTTGAACTCAACACAGCCACTGCCGTTGTGGTTGATTGGATTTTCCTCAAATCCTCCCGGTTTGGAACAATCAACTTCTTGCGGTAATGGGAATTTAGAGTCTTAAAAATCGACTTAGGCAAAACGTCTCTTGTTTCTGTTCAACATTTCACAATCTTGCTTCTATCTCCATTTAATCTAACTAGCTAGACCTTGCCATCTGTCTGATGCCATAAGAAAATATCCCCCTGATGGAAGATGATTGAGCGAAAATTTATGATACAGCTTTGAGTTAAGTGCGATCGATCGCACTATTGGCGATAGATGCTTGATACCCAACTGCGGCACTGGGGCGCATCCATTCTTGCAACGTCCATAACCTAGTTAAGGCAGCTATTCCAGATTCCCAACTATTCATATGCGAGTTTGGAGCTATTCGTTGCAAGCAAGATTACCCGGACAAATTTTTGATCGCCTTCCCATTATTGACGATTTAACCGAACAAATGTAAACGATTTTTATGTAAACCAATTCGCAGATTTATCTGTTATATTCCCACTATATAAGCCTGATTATCCATAGCTTATTAATTATATTTTTGACCATACTCCTGGTAAATCCGATGCCATACCGCCACGCAACTATCAGCCTTTTTCCCGCTTTTTACCGTCAGCGAGCCGATGCAATTATTTCAAAATTATAAAAGGGTTTAATGGGTTGGTTCGCAGGCATTGCATAAAGCATGAGTTTTATTGCTATAGCAATCCTTGCAGGAGTCCTAAATCTTTTACCCCACCCCAACCCTCCCCTTAGTAAGGGGAGGGAGTAAGAGATTCACAAATGATTTAGGCTTGCTATATTACGAGTATTATTGGTTTCTTTGCTTTGCAAGTGACACTGCTTTTTATTGACGAATTTGTGGCATTGATCTTCGCTTTTATTCCCTATACAGGCAAAGTTTTAAGGGTAATTTCAGCACGGCTGCCTTTATTAGATTCGCCTGGGAAACCAGGCTAACTGTTGTTGCTATATTTCCTAATCCAACAAATTGTAGCAGGCAAGTTGGTCACCCCTCTTCTTATGAATAAGCAGGTATATTTGCTTTCCAATTACACCTTACCACTCAAGACAGTATTTCAAGTTTTATGTGTTTTTTGGGGATAATTTTTAACGCCACTAATTCTAATTGTTATTAAAACTTTGGTTAAAGAACTTTTAATCAAGGATATACTATATTGCTGGCAGACTGCTCCATCACGGAAGCTGTATAATAATAGCCCATAAAGCTAGATTTGTCAAGGGTAATAAATGTGAATTTTCTCAATCAATCAACCGATGAAACTCCCGCTCAAGACTGATGAAAAATATCTCTAAACAAGCTAATAATTAAACTTATCGATAATAACATAAATTATTTGTTTAAAAACTCAGTTAACGGGAAAGGAATTCACCATAGGCGTATGCCAGCAGTCGTTAACAACTAAAGTATAAAAAATATGAAACGGGACAACTCACCCACGGACAGCATTAAAGACTCAATTGGACAGGCAGCTTCTCATCCCTGGTTTGAGCGACTGGCAAGATTGGGATATGCTTCCAAAGGCTTAGTTTACTTTATTGTCGGTTTTCTAGCAGCACAAGCAGCCTTTAGTACGGGCGGCAGGACAACCGATACTAGCGGTGCATTATCAGAAATTGTTAACCAACCGTTCGGTAAAATTCTGCTATTTCTTGTAACGATTGGCATTATTGGTTATGCCCTTTGGCGTATCGTTCAGACAATTCTAGACCCAGAACACCAAGGACAGAAAATGGATGCCAAGCGAATTGCCCAACGCATTGGCTACGCCTTAAGTGCTTTAGGTTACGCAGGTTTGGCTTTAACGGCTGTAAAACTGATAATGGGTTCGGCCGTTAGTAAGAGCGATTCAACCGAAGATTTGACAGCCCAAATTTTAGCGCAACCGTTTGGACAATGGCTGGTAGGATTGGCGGGATCAATTGTTATTGGTGTAGGATTTTCTTATTTCTACGAAGCATATAAAGCCAAATTTCGCCGCCATTTCAAGCTAGATGAAATGAGCCCAACCGAGCAAAAGTGGGCGACACGGTTGGGTCGATTTGGAATTGCTGCCCGTGGAATTGTTTTCGTTATAATCGGTTTTTTCTTCATTCAAGCAGCAAGGCTATCGGATGCCAGCCAAACGAAGGGATTGGGCGAGGTCTTGGCAATTCTGGCACAACAGCCTTTTAGTCCAGTGATTTTGGCTCTAGTACCTTTGGGTTTAATTGCCTATGGCATCTACTCGGTAATTGAAGCTCGCTATCGGCGAATTTTCCGCTCATAAGCTTGCCCGTTATACGGAAAGTTATGAATTTTGAGTACAAGATTATTTTGGGTGAATTAAAAATTTATCTAACTCAAAACTCAAAACTTTTACTAGGCGTCCTGATTAAATCACCTGCTTTTAAGTCTAGAGATTTTAACTCAAAACTTAAAATTCAAAACTTAAAACTCAAAACTCAAAACCCCTAAAAACTTATGGCACAAATTGGTTATCACGCTTCCCACGAACAGTTTAAGCCCAGCGAACTGCTGAAATATGTCCAAATGGCAGAACAAGCTGGCTTTACCCATGCCCTTTCTTCCGATCACTTTCATCCTTGGAGTGAAGCGCAAGGACAAAGCGGTTTTGCTTGGTCTTGGTTGGGTGCAGCAATGCAAGCAACGCCGAGGCTTTCCTATCGGGTTGTTTGCGCTCCCGGACAGCGGTATCATCCGGCTATTATTGCCCAAGCTGCGGCAACTTTAGCAGAAATGTTTCCAAATCGTTTTTGGCTCACGGTTGGCAGCGGTCAAGCGTTGAACGAACATATTACTGGGGATAAGTGGCCTACTAAGAGCGATCGCAACGCGCGCCTCAAAGAATGTGTCGATATTATCCGCGCCCTTTGGGCAGGAGAAACCGTCACCCATCGCGGTTTAGTGTGCGTAGAAGATGCAAAACTCTATACCCGCCCGGAAATTCTCCCATTAATTATCGGCGCGGCAGTTACCCCAGAAACCGCAGAATGGTTGGGCAGTTGGGCTGATGGATTAATTACTACTTCTCGCCCACCTGAAAAGTTAAAAAAAGTCGTCGATGCGTTTCGTCGCGGTGGCGGAGAAGGGAAACCAATGATTTTGAAAGTGCAGCTTTCCTATGACAGTAATGCAGAGAAAGCACTACAAGGCGCTCACGACCAATGGCGCAGTAACATCTTCAAAAGCAAAATGTTGACAGAACTGATAACACCCGATCAATTTGATGCCGCCGGGGAGTTTGTGCAACCAGAGGAGTTATATCAACACGTCCGCATCTCGGCAGACCAAGAGCAGCATATTGAGTGGTTGCAAAAAGATATTGAATTGGGGTTCGATCAACTAATTTTGCACAACGTTAACCGAGAACAAGAGCAGTTTATTGAGGTGTTCGGCGAAAAAGTAGTGCCAGGGCTGACAAAAAGTTGAGTCGTAATTATGATGCTACTGATATCATTCCGGCGTGCCGGAATGATATCAAATCCGCGCTTCATCGTCGGCCGTAAAGTCGAATCAAGCTGCGAACAAATAATTCGCGCTATTTTCAGTTTTTTGACTCATAGTCAACAGTCAACTATCACCGACGGTGCAACTGGAATCGATATGACTTACCGACTAGGATTGTCAGAATCCTGAGTGCGATCGCTCTCTCCCAAACCCAATGCGGTTCGCCACTTATCGGGATGGCGCGGCATCAGCATTCGCACATCAGGATCGGGCAAGCCGATGCCAGCATCTTTGAAGGCAAGAACGATATGAAATGTCTGCTGAGCTTGTTGAGCTGCAACTGGCTGAGATTTTACTAAAAAACTAATCGCATAGATGCTAAATGACAAAGCTAAAAATGCTGTACTTAATTAACGGCAAACGCCAGCAATTAGACATTATAAAGCTCGTCTTTTTTCGTAATTGTAGTAATTTTGTAGGTTCGTAGTTGCGCTGTCTTCAACGCATATGTTGTCGAAGACAGCGCAACTACAAACCCTTGTTCAATTCATTCGCACTCTAACGCCCTTCCGTCTTCACGTCCAACTCTTCACGACGCAGTGTTTCCGTTGCTTCAACAATCTCCGTTTCAACTTCTTTCCTGATGTTAACTTCTTCGCGCACAAAAGCTTCTTTTTTGATATCGGCAGTCTCTTCGTAAACTTCCATACGCATCACCTTTTCCTGCTGGAAGGGAGTATCCCGAGTTACTGGCGCACCTGCATTTCCTGGAGTTACACTCTCAATTACAACTCGCTCTTTTTCTGTGGGAATTGAAACTCGTGCCGTTTCGGTTTCTACTCGCTTGCTAATTGCTACCTCGCCAGCTTTGTGACGGCTTTTCTCTGCAACCAGTCGTTCTTCGTAGAGTCGGAATTTGTGATGTTCGCGCTCGTTCATCTGATACAATTGAGGCTCTTGTTCGTAAGTGTAGGTGTTGCGGTCATGAGCAGCAGCCCTAGCTTGGTTAGAGACAGAACGCGGCATAGAAAGTGGTGCAGATGCCTCTAAAGGCAATGATGCTTCTACAGGTGCAGACGCTTCTACAGGTAGAGTACGATAAACACCCCGCACTTGTTCTTCATAATCGTAATCAACCACCATCCCATCCTCATACGTGGGTAGTCTTTCTGCTTGGTCTTTACTCCTCAAACCCGTCGCGTAGATGCGTTCTGCATCAACATCCACTCGACAAAGAGCAACTGGAACTAATACCTTCTTGCCAAAGATCCAGAAACCCGTGTCAACAACAAAATATCGGAAACGTCCTGTCTCATCAACTAGCGCGGTATCGATGGAGCCAATCTTTTCATCTGTATTTCCAGCATAGATATCCAGACCTTTGATATCTTCGCCATTAAAAGCAGCTTCGCGGTAGCTGGGATTAAAATCTTCAATTTTGTAAAGTAACATAGGAGTCCTTCCCTTTCTATCTACATCAACTTATGCCCCCATTTTAGATAGAACTCAAATTTGATGCTTCCTTCTTATGAAGGATTAAATGAAACAGAATAGTACGATGAGTATATTTATTTTGATTTTTTTCTGTCTTGGGATAGATGAATAGTCATTTTTTATCCGCCTTCCGCCCCCTCAATTTTCACAATCGGTTTTTAACTGTTTTTATCAAACAATAAAATTATAAGGTATACTTTAATACGCTAAATTAACGGATATAAAACATTTTATAGACGAACTTATTACTTTAAAACTAGAGTTGTGTGGGTATTACATATATTCATAACCCTCAAGGAAAAACAAGAAAATAATTGGTTTTTATCTGTTTGAGCTAAAAAAGCAACAAACGACTCGAAAGTTGCAACATCTCTTTAGACTGGGAATAATAACATAAGGTCTTGCGATGTAACCCGCGCCAGATAATGTCTGGACTCCGGTGTTATGCCCTTCGACCGCAAGCCCTAAATATCATTATGAATATATGCAATGCCTCCTATTCAGCAAGCAATTTCCCATAACTGACGACTAATGACTAATAAAAACAAATTCCCCGGCCTAACCAGGGAACGAAAGATATTAAAAAAAGTAATGTTGTTTTAATAAATTGAATAGGCCAAAAAGCGGCGATAATTTAGTAGCAGCGCTTGTTGATTTGAGAGCGGAGGCCGGGGCGGGCATTCCTGTGTAGGTGCCGCACCCGATCGCATTTTCCAGTCTCAAGAAAACAGTTGCATTCATATTTGAGCACCAATTAAGCTTGGCTGCTGTTGCGAGTCTGGCTAGCCAGCTCCAACAGTTGCGCCCAGCGTTTTTGGACTTGTTTGGGAGTGCATTTGAGGGCGGTGGCGATCGCCTTCTCGCTTTCTTGATTCCGCTTCATTTCTAACAGTTGCTGCATTTCAGGCGACAGTTGAGCGCGAAATGCTTCCCATTTGTCCGAAGTCATTCCCAGCTTTTGATCCACATCAGCACCCAGCCATTCGTGGACGAGTTTCCAATTTTGAGTGCGGGCAAATTTTTCGACGTGGTACTTGAAACGTTGTTGCAAGTAGTCGCGCTGGCGGGAAGACAAACCGAGCGCGCGGTCAATTTCCGAAGCCGAAAGGTCTTGCAATTTTAAAGTTAAGTAATTCACGCATTCTGGCTGATTTTGCGATTCCAGATAGGCGATCAATTCCGAGACTACTCGATCGCGCAGTACAGCATCAGCCGGATCGACAGTTTCCGATACCATTTGCTCGCGCACTTGTTGCAGCGCCGGAGAGCGGCTGTACATTTCCGCTTCTTCTCCCTTGCCGGATTCTACAGCCATTTCAATGTCGATCGCAGTTTCGGGAGGCTGGCCCTTGGCAAATCCTTGAGCGCGCAACACGATCAGGCGTTGGCGGTTGCGGCCGGGCAAACCAATTTGGCGCTTGGCGTAGTGTTCGGTGAAAGCCATGTACTCAGCTAATTCTAGCTGCGTGCGGGGCTGGTAAGTGACATCGAGTTGGTGTTCGCGGCGGAAAGCTCGCAGAGATTCGATGTAAAAGCCTTGCAAAAAGTCTTCAATCATGTTGTAGCGAGCTTGGAAGTTCAAGTTCGATCGGAAAGAAGCAACATGGCGGTAAATCATAGCCGCGAGGTGGGAGTGCAGTTCGACGCGGCCTTGTTTGGAACCGAGGCGGTAGTATTGCAGGGTTTTTTGCAACCGGTGCTCGGCTAAGGTGATTTGCCAAGCTTCAACTTCGCCGGAAATTTGGATGCGATCGCTTTTTTGGCAAATCCGTTCGACTTCCTTAGCAATCCGCATTGCCACTGCTTGAGCGCTGCGGCTGGCAGTTTTCATTTCGGCTTGCAATTCTTTGAGGGCGAAGTTAGCCAAAGCGAGGATATCGATGCTGGGAACAGTATTGATTTCGGCGGTTTGTTCGCTGGAGGCGGCTGGAATGCAGTTGAGGTCAGAAGCGGTGTTGCAGTTGACGGTGGTGGCAGCTTTGACAGTCATGGCGTTTATCGGGTGGTAGGGCACAGCGGGTGTGCGAGGACATTTGTTAGAGAGTGAGGTGGCAGTAGCTGGCGGTTTCGCTTGCTGTGCTGATTCAACTCTCTATACATTGAATGTTACGGAAGTAGAGATAACCGCAGTGATGCCAGTGTTCCACTCTCTCATCCAACAGTTTTTGGCTGCTGAATCTGATTCTAAGCGCTGGCTGTGGAAGATTGGTTTTATTGCCATTAAAGCCTTACTGTACAAGCATTCTGAGCTGTATTTTGGTGGGGCGATCGCGAAAAAGATTGACGGTGTTCCAGGGCCGCTGAGTGGACGATTTACAAACTGGTTTTTTAAGGGTTTGATGTTCTGGAATCGGGATGGGAGAAAATGTAGCGAAAACCCATGTCTTCTGAACCTACGCAACAGCAGTTAGGAAACCCGGTCGATCTGAAAATTTGCTCTTAGTAAACGCGCAACGGCCTTTTTTGAACGAACCGCGAAGACGCAAAGGACACGTTCGGCGAAGCCGTTCCCGAAGGGTAGGAAGACAAGAAAAGTAGGGTGCGGTGCGGTCCACAGAGAGGCCTGTCAACCAACTCACCCGCATTCTCTCTCTAATACCAAAGTCACCGGCCCGTCATTGTCGATCGAGACTTGCATCATCGCTCCAAACAAGCCTGTTTCAACTTTTAAGCCGCTCTGGCGCAACTTTTCGACAAATTTATCATAAAAAATTTCAGCTCGTTCAGGAGCCGCGGCTCGGTCAAATGAAGGTCGCCGACCTTTGCGGCAGTCCCCATAGAGCGTAAACTGACTCACAACCAGCAACTCGCCACCGATGTCTTGTACTGACTTGTCCCAGCGCCCGGTATCCGTGGCCGAGTCGGGAAACAAACGCAATTCCAGGCATTTGCGAGCCATCCAATCGAGTTCTGCTTCGGTGTCGGTGTCTGCAATACCTACAAGCAAGTTAAGTCCGCAGCCAATTTTGCCGACAATTTGACCTTCAATTTCGACTTGAGATGATTTTACTCGCTGGATGATGACTCGCATTGACCTGCTTTTTGGTAGCGTCTTAGGATTATTTCAACAGCAGCGCAATCGCCGTGTCGGGATGAAAATGAAATTGTCAGCCACTCACCACTAAATCTTAGATTAAGCGTGGGGGCTTCAAAGGCAAGTTTATAGTTGACCCGCCTGAGTGTTAAATGACACGGCAGGCTTAGGCTGGATCACTGGTTCAGGACACTGAGATTGGAGGGTTATGCGCGCACGGCTAATGTGTATGTCAACTAGACAGAAATGACCCAGCATTAAAATCAAAGCCAAAAACCAGGCAGTGTAACCAATAAATTTGAGAAGGGCTAATAAACAATTAGCAAAAAAAAGAATAATGTCATCTTGAATTTTTACCCAAAAACACCAAAAATTCCTTTGGAGTCGTGATAAAAAGAGCGAAATATAATCACGAATTCTTTTTAGCCGCCGATTGCTCATAGCCCGTCTCCTTGCAAGCTTGTTGTAATAGCTTAGCCGAAAACAATGAACGTGAGACGGTCAAGGGAAACTCCCAGACCTCGTTGAGTTTGCCAACTATTGCGCTGGTTGTGGGAAGTAGGAGTGGTGAGAGGTGGTGGGAACAGCATAAAGGTGCAGAGATTACGTAAAACCAACGCAACTCTGCACCTTTGAAAGCCCAGGCGATCGTGCTTTTGAGATCGGCGGACAGTATAAGTGTGCGGCTCTGTTTTTGTTAGCAACAATAAAATAGGTCGATCGCTCTTTTTATTCGAGGGCGCTCTTTTTCTTGGAGGGCACTCTTTTTCTTGGAGGGCGATCGCCCTTCATTGTCCCCATCCATCTCCAGTTCGCGATCGCGAAAACAATTAGACCGCGACGCTCTTTGGTTGAGGTGAAAAGAATATTTTACTGTTAGTTCTTCCCAAAACCTTTACCGCGACTGGTTGAAGGCATACAAAGACAGTTTTCGAGTTGCGATCGCAAAGTCTCGGTATCCAAACCCTGACCGATGAGAACAACCTGGTTTTTCCGCTCGCCTTTCCACTCGTCATCGTCCATCGTAAATCGCTTGCCGCTCAAGTGAAAAATATGCCGTTTGGGGCTTTCTTCAAACCACATAATCCCTTTCGCGCGAAACACGTTTGTTGGCAGTTGGTTGTCTAAGAAATATTGAAATTTCCTCAGAGAAAAGGGCTTCTCGCTCTGGAAAGAAATTGAGGTAAATCCGTCATTTTCTAAATGGTGGGAGTGGTCGTGATGGCTGTGGTCGTGATGGTCGTGATGGTCGTGATGGTCGTGATGGTCGTGGTCGTGGTGGTCGTGGTGGTCGTGATGGTCGTGATGGTCGTGATGGTCGTGGTCGTGACTGCTAGGAGTTTTTTCAGATTGGAAATATTTGTCAGATTCAAACAATCCGACGCTGAGGACTAGCGGTAGGGGAACTTCCGATTTTACGGTTCGCAGAATTCTAGCACCTTCTTTGACATCCCGAATCTTAACTTCCAACAAATCTAAATCTGCTTCTTCAACCAAATCAGTTTTGTTGAGGATAATTATATCGCCGTAAGCTATTTGACTGTAAGCTGCTTGAGAGTTGAACAAATCTAAGCTGTAGTTGGCTGCGTCTACTACTGTCACTATCGAATCGAGACGAGTCAGGTCGCGCAGTTCTGTGCCTAAAAAAGTCATCGCTACTGGCAGCGGGTCGGCGAGTCCGGTTGTTTCGACTACTAGATAATCGAGATTTTCTTGACGTTCCAAAACTTTGTAAACTGCATTAACCAAATCTTCATTAATTGTGCAGCAGATGCAGCCGTTGTTCAGCTCGACCATGTTGTCGTCGGTGGTGACAATCAGTTCGTTGTCGATGCCGATTTCGCCAAATTCATTTACCAAAACTGCTGTTTTCAAACCCTGCTGGTTGGTCAGGATGTGGTTGAGCAGGGTTGTTTTACCGCTGCCGAGAAATCCTGTAATGATTGTAACGGGCAATCCGTGTTTGGGAGCGTCCATCGCCAGTTCTGTCTCGGACTGAGTTGTAGATTGCATAGCTTGAATGTCAAATAAGGTCTAAAGCTTAAACTTGTGGTTCTTATTGTATCTTAATTAGGACAAGGCCTCGGAAACCCAGTTGCTCGGAGAAATGTTGGGTTTGGTGGCCAGGTATCTACGCGTCAATCGGCAATCAGCGCGAGAGTGCAAAATAAGTGCGCCGCTAATTATCGGCAATTGCTAACGCGGTCGATCGCACTTTTTTATTTTTTTGATAATTTTTTTGTTCCGAGTACCTGTCGCTGTTTGTCTGCAACGAGTTTTCCCGGTAAATCCAGCAGCGACAAATTGGGATCCAAGTCAAGCTGAGTGCGATCGGTCAATTCCCGCTGCTCTATAATAGTTTTAATTATTGAGCTGCCTAAAATATTTAAACCTCAACGAAAACAGGGCGGCGGCTAACTCTAGCCACCGCCCTCCAGATAGTATTGCGCTATCTAAGTCTGTGCTTACGCAGGAAGCAAGACTGAATCAATAATGTGGATGACGCCATTATCAGCAGCAACATCGGCTGTGGTAACGGTAGAATCATTGATTTTGACGCCATTGGAAGCATCAATTTTAACTTCTGAACCTTCAACTGTCTTGGCAGATGTCAAATTGACCACATCAGCGGCCATAACTTTGCCAGAAACGACATGATAAGTCAAGATTTTTGTGAGCTTAGGAATGTCCTTAAGCAGTGCTTCTACAGTACCTTCGGGAAGCTTAGCAAAAGCTTCGTCAGTAGGCGCAAAAACAGTGAAGGGGCCAGCGCCTTTGAGAGTATCTACTAAACCAGCAGCTTTAACAGCAGCAACTAGGGTTGTAAAAGATCCAGCCGAAACGGCGGTATCAACGATGTCAGCCAAGTGAGTCACCTAGTTTTTGTAATCTATAAGTGACTATAACGCTAAAAAGTTAATTTAGCTACATTAATTTTTTCTCTAGTTCTGTGGGGTTTTCTGAATATTTAAGATAGCACCATATAATTTAACTCGTTTCATAAAGTACCTATCTAAAGGTAGATCTTTTTTTTGGGATTTTACTGTATTTTAATTCATTAATGTAATCCTAAATATATTAATAAGATAATCGCCCCTGCCCGGTGTTTAAACTAAACGCAGGGGCGATGGCTCGGAACCCCGGAAGCTAAAACATTTTGATTGACTTGGCAAAACATTCAACATTAAGCACAGCGCTAAGGCCCGGTAAAACCCGCCACCCCGACTGATGGCAACAGTTTGGGAAATCCAGATCTAAACTGTTAACAAACATTAACTAGCGGAAGGGTGACATGAGATACAAACTACTAGGTCACAGCGGACTTCGCGTTTCCGAAATCTGCCTCGGAACCATGACTTTTGGGGAAGAGTGGGGTTGGGGGAGTTCCTACGACGAAAGCCGGAAAATGTTCGACGCCTTTGCAGAAGCGGGCGGCAATTTCATTGATACCGCGAATCTCTACACCAACGGTACTAGCGAAAAATATGTCGGTGAGTTCATCGCAGGCGATCGCGAAAAATGGGTAGTTGCCACTAAGTATAGCCTCAACATGAAGAATGGCGAAATCAATGGTTTCGGCAACCACCGCAAAAATATGGTGCAAGCAGTAGAGGCCAGTTTGAAGCGATTGCAAGTTGAATACATAGATTTGCTGTGGCTGCACGCTTGGGATTTTACCACACCCGTCGAAGAAGTGATGCGCGCTTTTGACGATTTGGTGCGCGCCGGTAAAGTTCTTTATATCGGCATTTCCGATACGCCGGCTTGGATTATTTCTCAAGCAAATACGATCGCCAACCTGCGCGGTTGGACACCATTTATCGGCTTGCAAATCGAGTATTCTTTAAAAGAGCGAACTCCTGAACGGGACTTGATCCCTATGGCAAAAGCCTTTGATATTGGCGTCACAGCTTGGAGCCCCCTAGCAGCCGGTTTGCTGACAGGAAAATACAACACTTCAGAAACAGCCAGCGAAGCTAAACGGCTGAATTCACCTGAATCTGGAAAAATTAACGAACGAGACCTCCAAATTGCTGGCGAAGTTAGCAAAATAGCAGCCGAAATTGGTAAACCTGCTTCTCAAATAGCCCTAAATTGGCTGCGACAACAGCCAGTCCAAGTTATTCCGATTGTGGGTTCCCGCAAACTCTCGCAACTTCAGGAAAATCTCGCTTGTTTGGAGTTTGAATTAACGCCGGAGCAAATGCAGCAGTTAGACAACGTAAGTGCCATTGAATTGGGTTTTCCCCACGATTTCTTAAAGAGTTCGACGGTGCAAGATTTTGCCTTCGGAGGGGGACTGGCAAAAATTGACCCCCGACTTTAAAATTGCTGCTACCTTCTAGTCTGGGCGGGTTTACGTGGGTATTTGGCGTTCCATTGCAGATATCGGCGAAGCCGCCCTTAGAGGGATGATTGACATTTTTGCTGTGGGCGCGAGGTTAAACTGACGCCCACAGCGCAAATCTCACCACCTTGGTTTCTTGTCGCAGACTCGCGCAAAATCTTAGGTTTATCGTTGCGGTTGCGTGGTTTCTTTGATATTGTTGAGACAGGTGCTCTTCGGTGAGTTTAACCCCACTCTATGAAACTGTCAATGGTTAATCTATCGGAAGTCAGAAATGTCGGCCGACTTTTTGTATATTAGGATACAAAATTTCCCAATTAGCGCTCGGATGAGTGAAAAAAAAGCCAGGTTTGTCAAATCAAAAAGCAACATAAACTTGATGACAAATTTTCTTTCATCTCCAAATAAAGCAATAAAACTCGCTCTTTTTTCACGCCGTCCCTGCCAGTTAAGAGTCATTTTACAAGGTCGATCGGCATTTTAAGGGCTTTTGAACCCAGCATACAAGCTAAGCGCGTCCTGAGATAGAAGTCATCCTTCAGATAGAAGTTAGGGCAGAAAAACTGGGTTACATTTAACAGCAATAGCAAGTCTAACAATATTAACTTATCTCCAAGTTTCAATTCTGAAAAAAGCAGATAAGCGTGTTTCTCCGCAGCTAAACAGTTTCTTTGTTTGGCTCACTGAATGCGGCCCTTGCTAGTCAATAAAAGTTCTCAGATTTATGCTTGCGACTTTCAGTAAGAGAATGCTGAGAAATATATCCTATTGACAAATTTTAACGGACAAATTTTCATGGACAAATTCCCGAGGCTAATATGTCGCCCCCAGAAAACTCAGTAAACAATAGTTATAGCAATAAAGAGCGCGCATGGGAGATCCGATTTACCTCTATAGATCCAGCCAAATCGCCCTCTCAATTTGCTTCCTCGCCCGCATTGCGCGCCAACTTATCAAAAACTGAGGCTTTAGATGCACCAGATTTAGTTTGCCTGTCTCATTTGCGGTGGAATTTTGTCTATCAGCGTCCGCAACATCTCTTAAGTCGTTGTGCCAAAAGTCGTCGCGTATTCTTTGTAGAAGAACCAATTTATAGCGTGGCTACAGATTGGTGGCTTGATGTCAGCATCCACGAAAGCGGAGTCTGGGTAATAGTACCGCACCTGACCAAAGGAACCAGCGAAGCAACAGCACAAACTGCTCAGCAAGCCATGCTAGATGATTTGTTTCGAGCGGCCGAAATCAGCCAGTACATACTCTGGTATTACACACCAATGGCTGTGAGTTTCACCAACCACTTAAAGCCGCTAGCTGTAGTCTACGATTGCATGGATGAATTGTCAGCATTCAAAGGCGCACACCCCGATTTAAAAGCCAATGAAAACCAACTATTAAAGCGCGCCAGCGTAGTATTTACAGGCGGACACAACCTTTACGAAGCCAAGCAGCACCAGCACCCAAACATTCACGCCTTCCCCAGCAGCATCGAAAAAGAACACTTTGCGACCGCCAGGAATCTTTCACACGAACCGACGGATCAAAAAGACATTCCTCACCCGCGTTTGGGATTTTATGGCGTTATAGACGAACGCATGGATATCAAACTGCTGGGGGACATAGCCCAAGCAAGGCCGGACTGGCATTTAGTCATTATTGGCCCGGTGACGAAAATCGCTCCGACAACTCTGCCAACCCACCCAAATATCCACTATCTCGGGGGGAAATCTTATCAAGAACTGCCAGCGTATCTTGGCGGGTGGGATATCGCAATGCTGCCTTTTGCGATAAACGAATCGACTAAGTTTATTAGTCCCACGAAAACTCCAGAATACCTCGCTGCCGGCAAACCTGTGATTTCTACTCCTATCCGCGACGTGGTGCGACCCTACGGAGAAAAGGGCTTGGTTCGGATTGCTAGCAATTCTGAAGAATTCGTTGCTTGTGCCCAAGAAATCCTCAGCGAAAGTTCGGACGTTCGCACCAAGTGGCTCAGCCAAGTAGACGCCTTTTTAGCAGACAATTCTTGGGACAATACCTGGGGCGAAATGCTGGGGTTGATCGAAAGTGCGATAGACCAGAAACGGCAGAAAGCCGAAGACCGGATCAAAGTTTTAAGTTAGGAATGTTGAGGGTGAATTTAAAGAGTTACACTTTACGGATTCAAAAATTAACACTCAACACTCCTCGCTTTATCTCCAATTACCAATTATTCCTTACCCTTACCCACAATTAGAGGTGTTTCAATGTTTGACTATTTAATCGTCGGAGCCGGATTTGCAGGTAGCGTCATTGCCGAAAGACTAGCAAATGAAGCTGGAAAAACTGTCCTGATAATTGATACCCGCAACCACATCGGCGGCAACGCATACGATCACTACGACAACCACGGCATCCTGGTACACAAATACGGCCCCCACATTTTTCACACCAATTCGCGCCCAGTTTTCGAGTATCTTTCGCGCTTCACCGAGTGGCGGCCCTACGAACACCGCGTCCTTGCCAGCGTTGACGGTCAACTGCTGCCAATTCCCATCAATCTCAACACCGTCAACCAACTTTACGGACTGAATCTCACCTCATTTGAAGTAGAAGATTTCTTCGCGAAAGTAGCAGAACCAAAGGATTACATTCGCACTTCAGAAGATGTGGTTGTCAGCAAAGTCGGTCGCGAACTTTACGAGAAATTCTTCCGCAACTACACCCGCAAACAGTGGGGAATGGACCCGTCGGAACTCGACAACTCAGTGATTGCGCGCGTACCCACTCGCATTAACCGGGACGATCGCTATTTTACCGATACCTATCAAGCAATGCCGCTGCACGGCTACACTCGGATGTTTGAAAAGATGCTTTCTCACCCAAACATCAAGGTGATGCTGAATACCGACTACCGGGAAATTGAGGGTTTTATCCCTTACGGAGAAATGATTTACACCGGGCCGGTGGATTCCTATTTCAATTATTGCTACGGCAAACTTCCTTACCGTTCCTTGGAATTCAAGCACGAAACACTGAACGTACCCGTACACCAAAAAGCACCGGTCGTAAATTACCCGAACGAGCATTTATATACTCGCTGCACGGAGTTTAAATACCTCACCGGACAAGAGCATCAAAAAACTAGCATTGTCTACGAATATCCCCAAGCTGAGGGAGACCCTTACTACCCTGTTCCGCGTCCAGAAAATGCCGAAATTTACAAGAAATATAAGGCTTTGGCTGATGCAACTCCGGGAGTCTCTTTCGTGGGAAGGCTGGCGACTTACAGGTATTACAACATGGATCAAGTGGTCGCTCAAGCTCTGACAACTTACAAACAAATTACTACCAAGCCGGTAATTGAATTGGTAGAAAATGTTAACGGTTCTGCCTCTAATGTAAGCTCCTCCAATGCAGTTACCCCCCCTCGTCCAGCCGCAGCTTCTCTAGAAGTCGCTGCTGTCAACAACGGCAACGGCAACGGCAACGGTAACGGCAACTCTGCTAGCAAGTAGCTGGAAGCTGCGAGTTACGGGTAAAAAGGTAAGGTGCCCACAGAGCACCTTACTCGGTTTTCATCAAAAGTTATTTAATAATTCAAACAAGCAGTGAGGTAAAAATGAACGTTCTAGTTAAAATTGTTTTGTCTCATGAGGTTTTGGAAAATTCTCAATTTGCTCAGTTTCAGAAAGAAATACAGCGCCTCATTGAAAGCGGTGGGAAAATTCTTATGCTGGATTTCTCAAAAATTAATTTCCTGAAAAATTCCGAGTTAATGGCTGTAGTGGCGATCGTGAAATTAGTTAGGGACAGCGAATGTATACTTTTGATCTCTGCCATGAGCGAACAAGTTAGAATTCTCTTTGAACTCACGGGACTACAGCAAATATTTCAGTGTTTGCCGTTTGCAGAAGACTTTTCTCTCAAAAGTGAGCTAACTGAACCGTTAGGAGGTTTGCACAGTCTTGCTAGCTAGAGGGAGAGGGGGAGAGGGGGAGAGGGGGAGAGTGGGGAATAGGAAAAATCTTCCTGGTTTATTCTTCTTTCTTCTGACTAATGACTTCAGCACAAGAGAGCCTTCAGATGAGCCTGTATTAAGGTGCAGAACTTTTGCAAATTAATCAGCAAAAAACTTGTCAAAGTGGTGGTAATTGTGGCTAACCTATATATATAACTTCAGGTAGATGTGCCGATGAGTTGGTTAGGAAGAGAATTAGAAAATTGCGAGATAGAAGAGTCTGCAACTCTTGATAGTAAGGTCACAGTTCAAGGACGGAAAACAGGTTATCCCCGCCCTCAACTGCGCCGGAGCAACTGGATTTGTCTCAATGGTCAGTGGAGATTTGCTTACGATGACGCGGGACGCTGCGTGCAGCCGATCGATATTTCTGAGTGGACTCACACTATAGAAGTGCCGTTTGCTCCCGAATCGGCAAAAAGTGGGATCGGGGACACGAATTTTCACGCCAACTGCTGGTACGAGCGCGAATTTGACATACCCCATACAGAAGGAAGAACTCTCCTCCACTTTGGGGCCGTAGACTACCGCGCCCGCGTCTGGGTGAACGGTCAGTTTGTCATGGAACACGAAGGCGGACACACTCCTTTCAGCGCAGACATTACAGCACTTGTGAACCCCAACGGGCCGCAGCGGGTGACAGTCTGGGCCCAGGACGACCCGCAAGATTTGGAGCAACCGCGCGGCAAGCAAGACTGGCAAATAGAGCCACACAATATTTGGTATCCGCGCACGACCGGCATTTGGCAGACAGTCTGGGTAGAATTGGTGCCTCACACTTATATTGAGCGCATCCGCTGGACTCCGCAGTTTGAACGCTGGGAAATCGGTTTTGAAGCGTTTGTCGCGGGCGATCGCCAGTCGGGAATCCAGGTTAAAGTTAAACTGTCGATCGGCTGTATGCTGCTGGTCAACGACACCTACGAAGTCATCAACGGCGAAATCCACCGCCGCATCGCCCTCTCCGACCCTGGTATCGACGACTACCGCAACGAATTGCTGTGGAGTCCCGAAAAACCGACGCTAATTAATGCTCAAGTGCAGTTGTGGGCCGACGGCAAACTGCTCGACGAGGTTAAATCTTATACCGCCATGAGGACGGTGAGCATCCAGCGCGATCGCTTCATGCTAAACGGCCGCCCCTACTATTTGCGACTGGTGCTCGACCAAGGTTACTGGCCCGACACCATGATGACTGCCCCCTCCGACGAAGCTTTGCGCCACGATGTCGAATTAGTCAAAGCAATGGGTTTCAACGGCGTCCGCAAGCACCAAAAAATTGAAGACCCCCGATTTTTGTACTGGGCTGACGTGCTGGGACTCTTAGTTTGGGAAGAAATGCCCAGCGCCTACCGCTTCACTCCCAAAGCCGTTCAACGGCTGACGCGGGAGTGGACGGAAGTCATCGACCGCGACTCCAGCCACCCCTGTATCGTAGTCTGGGTGCCGTTTAACGAATCTTGGGGAGTTCCGAATTTAGTCGAAGCAGCAGCCCACCGCAACTACGTGCAAGCGCTGTATTTCTTGACAAAAACCCTCGATCCGACTCGCCCCGTCATCGGTAACGACGGCTGGGAAAGCATCGATACCGACATCCTGGCGATTCACGACTACGACAACAACCCGCACACCCTAGCAAAGCGCTACGGGCCCGAAGTCCAGCTAGCGGATTTGTTCGATCGCGGGCGTCCGGGAGGGCGCATCCTCACCCTCGACGGCCACCCCCACCAAGGACAGCCGATGATGCTGACAGAATTCGGCGGCATCGCCTGCGCTGGCCGCGAAAACCCCGATTTTTACAGAGTTTGGGGCTACGTACGCGCGTCGGACACCCAGGAACTGCAAAGGCGTTACACTGCGCTGCTGAAGGTGGTAAACCAAGTGGAAATGTTCAGTGGATTTTGTTACACGCAGTTGACCGATACTTACCAAGAAGCTAACGGTTTGCTGTATGCCGATCGCACTCCCAAGTTTCCCCTAGAGGCGATCGCGGAGGCAACTCTCGGCGGGAATAGGGCCGAAGACAGTTCACTGCCGCAAGGTATTACTCAATGCTAATTGGTGATTGGTCAAGGAAAAAGTGAAAATCTGAGATTTTTTTCTGATTTCATTTTGAGTTTTTGCCGATCGATATACTTCTTACAAAAATACCGTTTGTAGTAAGGACTTGAGTTTTTTATGATTGAAATCTAAGGAATTTAGTCCTGACTACAAACCTGAATGCCCCATTACCCATCCGATTGATGTTTCAAAGTTTTTTCATGGGCGGATTTGAATGTTCCACCCAGAGATTGCGATCCGGAAAACGCCTCGATGTCACAGCCGCCACCGGTCACGATAAATTTGCAGCAGCCGACTAACAACGCTTGCAGGATCAAGGCATTTACACAGTCCGCATTATTGGGGTGAATTATTACGATTGCAATCAGTGGATTCACAATGAAGAGCCGATGAAATACACCGATCCGCTGTACCGCCCGTTTCGTGAAATGCTGCAAGAAGTGTTTGAGCGCTACCGTCGCCCGTTATTCATAGCAGAAACGGGTACTGAAGACGATTTTAGACCTGTCTGGTTTAATTATGTGTGCACTGAGGTAATGGCGGCGATGAAAGCAGGAGTTCCGATAGAGGGAATCTGCTTGTATCCGATTGTTAACCATCCGGGTTGGGACGACGACAGGCACTGTTACAATCGTTTGTGGGATTATTGCAATGAATCGGGCGATCGAGAAATTTACCAGCCTTTGGCGGATGAATTGCAGTTTCAAAGGCAGCAGATTGAACCGTTGCTGAAGTTGCAGAATTGATAGCTGCGCTCTAATTCTGTAGGGTGCGCTGCAGCGCACCTTAAGCTGCTAATCTAATTAATAGTCTGAGCTCGTGTCCGGTCGATCGACTGCCATATCCGAAAAAAGCCTTGAGCTGCTTTAAGAAAGCAAATAGCTCTACAACCGCTGGGCTCATTCTTCCCATGGACTGCCTTTGGCTTCCAAATCTGCCATTTTTTCCTTCCTTAGTTCATGTAAGGTTCTATTAGTCGAACTAAGCACGGCCCATTCATAAATATTTATAGAAGACCAACCAGTAACTTTCTTTCCCCAATTATTATAGGAGATTTCTTCCCCATTAAATATGACAAATGTAGGATCAATTATTATAGCTTCAGAGCTTTCAAACTCTTTAATTTCAATGCTATCCCCAGCTTTGATTAATTCCCACTCAAACAACTGATCCATTCGAGGTAGCCAAGTTCTATTAAAGGCAGAATCAGTGGATATAATTTCTTCCTTAATTGTAGAACCTCCTCCGGCTAAACCCACGTAAAAATCATCCAGTTGTGCCGGAGGCAAAATTTTATCAATACTCAAAAAACCTTGCTCTCCTATAAAAACAGGAGTGATATTAAGGCAGAGCGCGTCTACCCCATTTGAAATCAACCAAGCAACAGCAGAAAGGGTTTGCTCATCAAAGGATGAGGCTATAAGTATTATTCGTTGTTTTTTGTTAAAAGTTTTGAGTGCGTCATTGCTTGACAAGAATTTATTCAACTCTCGTCTCGCTTTTTCACTAGGAGTCAAATCACCTAATTCATACTCATCTTTGTGTATCTCGATATATGAGCTATAGACCAACTCTACAAGGGATTCAGGTGTCGAAATTTTGGCATAACTCGCGGCATACCTGATAGCTTGAAATTCAAAAGGTTCTTTTCGGGCTTTGATGTCTTGTACGTCGCGTTTAATCTCGATTAGAACAATATTGCCATCTGCATCAATGGCAGTTAAGTCGCTAATCCCGTTACTTGCATTACGAACTTGTTGACCAACAACTAGGAGAGTTTCGTCATCTCCAAAGAGCAAATTAATGTTTTTGCGTAAGAACTCTTCAATATGTCTTTCCTGTAAGTTTAAGTCTTTAAAGTTTCTGACTTTTATTTCTATTGCTTCGTTCCTTTGGATGCCGCCGTCGTCGAAAGTAACAGGTATGTACATCGCACTCCCCTTTGCTGCTATTGGCTGTCTAAGTGTTCAACTATATTGAGCCTATGTATCCGCTCAATAATCCGGGGTAAATCGCTCAACGATGCACCAGGAACCAAACTAAATAAAGCCGGGCCGGTTTTTGCTGTTGCTGCGGGCTGTCACGCCTTTTCTGAGCAAAAACCCGGTTTCTGGCTACCCGTGCGTAAGTCCTAATAGCAATAAGGGCGGGCAAAATGCCCACCCCACATACTAGATATCACTTTGATATCAGACTTAAATTTTCAATACCCCCAGGGGAATTCGAATCCCCGTCGCATCCGTGAAAGGGATGTGTCCTAGGCCTCTAGACGATGGGGGCGCGTCGTTGCGTTTGCTTGTGTTCCGCACCTTTATTACCTTAACTAATCTTTCCCAATCTGTCAACTACTTTGCGAAACTTTTTTTTCTACTCGTCCCAAAGCTCGTCACAGTAGGCTTTGAGGATGGCGGCGCAATTGCCGATCGCCCCGAGATGAGCAATTTCAAAGCCGTGGGTGTTCTGGGTGGGGAAAGCCAAACAAGCGGCGCGGGCTACGTGGCCGAACTTCATGGCGATCGAAGCATCGCTCCCAAAACCGCTAATTACCGCCAACTGCACCTCTACATCGGCTGCTGTGGCTGCTGCGCGCAATTGGGCGTTTAATCCTTCATCGTAGACTCCGTAGCCGTCCTGAACCAGCAAAACCGGGTTTTCGCTGTCACGAATCGGGTATTCCGGTGCTAGAGGGCAAATTTCCAAAGCGATCAGCGCGTCCAACGGCTGGCGCTGCGTGAAATACAAAGCTCCGATCGCTCCAACCTCCTCCTTCGCCGACGCTACCAAGTAAACATTCACCGCAGGCTCTTTCAAACATTCCGCCAGAGCCAGCAAAATCGCCACTGAAGCCTTGTTGTCAAGAGTGTAGCTGGCGATCCAATCCTTCAACCGCAGCGGGCGCTTGCGGTGCTTTCCCACCACCATCCGCGTGCCCGGTCGAATTCCGGCCTCGGCTAATTCCTCGGCGGTACACTTAGTTTCGATCCAGGCATTTTCCCACTTTAAAGAAACATCTTCCTGCTGAGCTTTCTGAGGAGATTCGTGAGAAACATGGCGGGAACCGAAGCTGAGAATGCCGCTAATTGTTTGCTTGTCCCCGAGCAAATCCACCACGCCTTCGCCGTAAACCCAAGGAAATGCGCCGCCCAATCTGCGGACTTCCACCCGGCCCCTCTCGCCTATTGTTTTAACTAGGGCGCCAATTTCGTCTTTGTGGGCGGTAATGGCGATCGACTTTTCGGGATTGCGGCCCTTAATTAGGGCGATCGCATTATCCGCGCGATCGAGCCAAGCATTCACTCCCAGGGCGGCGAATTTTTCCATCAACCGCTGGTTAATTTCCGACTCCGCACCGCTGGGTGAGTGCAGCATTACTAATTCTTCGATTGTTTGGAACAGGCGATCGAACTCTAACATTTTTGATCTTCGTTTTTAGGAGCGAATTTTGACATATATTAAAGCAGATTTACTCTCTATTTCCCCGGCGATACACTTAGTTTTAATTCAGGCATTTTCCCACTTGAAAGAAACATCTTCCTGCTGAGCTTTTTGAGGAGCCTAGGAATGAAGCAATTGGTCGCAGCAAAGGGGGATTGAGTAACAAGATTCATGGGAGCGCGTGGATGCGTTGGGCAATCCGTTGGGGTTTCACCTCGCCCCCGGACAAGCTGGTGACGCGAGCAAGAGCCGACCAACTGCAGCCATTACTGCTGGCGGATACACTGCTCGCTAACAAGGGCTATGATCCTGATCAGCGCGTGATTGACCCTCTCAATGCCGAGGGGAAGACCACCGTGATTTCACCTCGCCGCCATTGCAAGACCCTGGAAACTTACGATGCTGAATTGTACAGAGCCCCTCATTTGATTGAGAACTTTTTCCCCAAGCTCAAGCACTATCAGGCTATCGCGGCGCGCTATTACCGTAGGGCGGTGAACTTTCCGGCGTGCGATGCTTCTGGCTGCTGCGGTCATCTGGTTGAATTGATGACACCCCCTAAATTAACTTGACAGTGCGGTAAACTAATATGCCTGACCTCTTGAACACCTTCTTTTCTAATAATTTCATTCCTCACGGGCATTGTTACCTCTGGAAACCGGGGCTAGTCTGGCTGCACTTAACGTCAGATGCCTTGACTACCCTCGCTTATTTCTCGGTGGCGGTTGCCATTGTTTACTTTACGAATGAGCGTAAGGATCTGCCTGCCCACACGGTGATACTGCTGGTGGGTTTCTTTTTTATCTTTGCCTTATGTGGCATGACGCACCTGATGGGAATAGTGACACTTTGGCACCCCATTTATTGGGTTTCAGGACTGATCAAAGCTGTCACTGGTGCTTGGTCTTTGTATACCTTCACCTTTTTATTGATTCCCTTAATTCCAGTGGCACTCGATACGCCCAGTCCAGCTCAACTTGCCCTTACAAACCAGGAACTAGAAAATAGTCGCCGCCGTATCGAGGCGATTAATGTGGAGCTAGAGCAACGGGTGCAGGAACGCACTTCCCAACTCGAAGCGTCTAATCGCACCAAAGACGAATTATTGATGCGTGAACAAATAATTCGGGCAGAGGCAGAGGCAGCTAATCGTGCCAAGGATGAGTTTCTCTCGATTCTTTCTCATGAACTCAGAACTCCTCTCAACGCGATCTTAGGGTGGTCAACGATGTTACGGCAAAAAAACCTGAGTGAGGATAAGGTGGCGCGCGCTTTGGAGACGATCGAGCGAAACGCGAAGTCTCAAGCCCAGCTCATCGAAGACATCCTCGATGTTTCTCGCATCATCACAGGTAAACTGCGTCTCCGAGTCCGTCCTGTCAACCTCGTGCCGGTGATTGAATCGGCGATTGAGTCTGTACAATTGGCGGCTGAGGCAAAGTCAATTCGCCTGCAAAGCGTACTCGATTCTGAAGCGGGTCCGCTCTTGGGTGATGCCGATAGGTTGCAGCAAGTTGTGTGGAATCTACTTTCTAACGCGGTCAAATTTACGCCTAAAGACGGGCGAGTCCAGATTCTTTTGCAGCGGGTTAATTCCCATGTTGAAATTACTGTCAGCGACACTGGAGCAGGCATCAGCTCGGACTTTCTACCGTTTGTCTTCGATCGCTTCAGCCAGCACGACAGCACCACTACTCGCAGTTATGGGGGGTTGGGTTTAGGGTTAGCCATTGTGCGTCAATTAGTTGAATTACATGGCGGGACTGTAACGGTAGTGAGTCCAGGGATAGGACAGGGGACGACCTTTACAGTCAAACTGCCCGTGATGATTATCCATCTACCACCCAGCGCTCCAGAGCCATTAAACTCGCTCGTCGAGGCGAAGGGGAGATTTCAGGCCTCGCCGACCCTTGAAGGCTTACAAATCTTAGTGGTAGAGGACGAGGCTGACGCGCTAGAGTTGCTGAGCACCATTCTCGAAAAGTATGGTGCTGATGTCATGGCTGTGGCTTCGGTCAAGGAGGCCTTGACCATTATCGAAACCGCAACCGATCGCAGCCCCGATGTTTTAGTGAGCGATATTGGGATGCCGGATGAGGATGGCTACTCCCTGATCCGCAAGTTGCGTCAAGTTGAAGCGCAGCGGGGCGGTAGGCTACCCGCGATCGCGCTGACGGCTTATGCCCGGAATGACGATCGTCAGCAGTCACTATTAGCAGGTTTTCAGATGCATTTGACCAAACCCGTAGATGCTGCGGAGTTAGTGGCGGTGGTGGCCAGCCTCACGGGACGTACAAGCAGGTGCTAAAACCCAGGTGTTCAAGAACAAATGTTGCGTTTGAGAATAATGGGCTTCTTGTCAGCTTGGGGTGAAGGCTAGGGGTTGTGGCAAATCAAGCTTGTGAGTGTCGTCAGCAGGACAAACGTCTGTTAACTTGACTCAGGTAACAGGTCTACTGTATCCAGGATAGGTGGTTATCAGGAAATTGGGTTTAAAACCCCGTCCTTCTAGGGCGGCTTTAATTTCTTAAATCCATTCCTAAAAATCAGGAATTGCTAGTATTGGTAGTATACTAAAATCGTCAAGGTTAAACTCCTTTACCATCGTGAAACAGTTAAGACACACTTTTAGGTATAAACCGGGGGACGCAGAGGGGCGAAAACTCTTAAAACAGCTAAAGGATCAACGCATCCTTAAACCAGTAAAAACAAACAATTTCTTGATTTGTTAAGTAGGGTAGGGCATACCCAAACTCTAGGCTTGTATCCTAGTACGCTTTTGGAGATAGACCCTCTGGGGTTACTATGAATTAGACTCGTCAATTTGTACTATTGTACGGTTGAAAGGTTTAAGGACTGCCGCAAGGACATGGTGCTTAAAGGTCAGTCGATGAATTAAGAATCCCCACGCCTTTAGGCTGGGGAGTGTCAACGAGTAGAGCCTGCATGAGTGCTAGATTCTCTAGGATGCCAATTTCATCTTTGCCAGCGGTAATGGCGATCGACTTTTGGGGATTGCGGTCGGGAATTAGGGCGATCGCATTGTTCGCACGATCGACGAGCCAAGCATTCACTCCCGGGCCGGCGAATTTTTCCATCAACCGCTGGTTAATTTCCGACTCCGCAGCCCTGGGAAAGTCGAGTATTACTAACTCTTCAATTGTTGGCAGCAGCCCATCGAGCTCTAACATTTTTCTATTCCGTGTTTTGAAGCGCATTTTGACATATATTAAATTATATTTACTCTCAATACACTCTTCTTATGAACAAAAAAATAACTTTCTGTAATGATATCTAGCGCTTTCTCAACCAACTCGTAATCAGCCGGACGGGTAGACTAAAAATCTCGCCTTCAGGTTGAATTCGCAGACTTCAACTGGATTTACAAGCCGTGCAAAACGTGAATTATTACCTAGAGGTTTTTCCCTCATCTAAGGTTATTTTAAAATTACAACAAATCTCAATCTCTCCCTATGCTTGTCCATAAACTTCAGCAACTCCTGCAGCGCCAAATTCGAGCCAAAAAATTAGGGATTAAATTTAACAGAGTTGCTAGCTTTCAATTGCCCGAACAATTAATTGTGCAAGGAAAACTGCATCGAATAAACGTGCCTTCAGAGAAAGGCATGAACGGAGAATTTATAGAAGTGCTTTTAGACGACTGCTACGGAGTCGAGCAATTATCTGAATCGCTGATGACAATTATTGATATTGGAGCCAATGTTGGCTTATTTCCGATTGTTGCGAGGAACAGGTTTCCCCAGGCCGTAATTCACGCCTACGAACCTAATCTCTACCTAGAAAATTACCTCAAACATCAATCTCAAATCGCAAATTTTACATATTTTATGGAAGCAGTAGGAGACCGAGATGGTAAAGTAGTCCTCGACATTCGGGAAGTTTCGGGAAAAACCCGATCGACAGTTAGCGAAAGCGGCGAAATACCAATGGTATCATTTCGCAGGGCGATCGAGCGAATTGGTGGTAGCGTCGATTTAGCCAAAGTAGACTGCGAAGGTGCAGAATGGCTGTTATTTGAAGATCGAGATACTTGGCAACTTGTGCAAAACCTTTCTTTAGAATATCACTTGTGGTCTGGTCACACTCACGCGGAAACCCGACAAATTATTGAAAACTTAGGATTTCGGGTCAGAAAGCAAATACCAATAGATAAATGGTACGGCTCGATTTTAGCATCCCGAACCTGCAACCCTCAAGGATATAGCAGATGTTGAAGAAGGAAGCTCGGCAACGGATTCGCTTTTTTCTGATGTAATGGATGTCAGAAAGAAGGTTAATTCTTCTGGAGTTGTGGTGATAAATCAAACTAATCAGAAAAGCCAGCTAATAACCGGGTACGAAAATTGTCGAAGTTAGCAAAATCCTAAGCTTTTGTGCATTTAAATATGGTTTCATTAAAAATGAATTTAGTCAATCACTAAAAAAATGCCAGCCAATCATTATCTCAACGAGACGAGCAAATATAAAAATTACAGAAAGCCTTAAAAGAGGAAAAAGGAGATATTAGATAAATAATTCTGATTTTATGATTGCTTAATGACGGATAAAATCAAGCTAAAATTGCTAAAATTTTGGGTAGCTCCGTAAATAATATCAAATCCGTTAGCATCGGAATAGTAAATTCGAGTTCACTGTTGACGGTTGACTGTTGACTGTTGACTGTTCACTGTAAACAGTCAACAGTCAACCGTCAACCGTCAACATCATTCCGGTGTAACCGGAAATGATATAAGGTGTCTCATTGGTGTATTCAGGGAGATCCAGAGCATCTAGAAACTCCAACCAGAGGCGATAATGAATGGAAGTCATAGAAAACCCACAGATAAATAGATAAAAATTTTACAGAGTTTTCCGTAGTTATGACCTATAGTAGCAACAATCAGTGAACCAAGTTCTTAAATGGTTAGGATTCATGTTGGTTGAGGGCAACTGCTACGATCCTATCAATCATTGCTGGGGCCTTGGGAGCAAACCTTCGCAAAAACGATTTAAGCGGTGACCACCACATTTCAATAAGATTAAAATAGGGAGAGTAGGGGTATAAACAAATAACACTTGCACCTACGCTTTCAATCATTGGTAAAATTGAAGCGAGTTTCTGAGCTGGTAAATTATCCATCACTACTACCGCTTCTAGCCATAATTGAGGGCATAAAAACTTCTCAATAAATACGGCAAATGCTGGCTCGTCCATTGCATCATTCATTGTCATTACGGTCATAAATTTCTTCAGGCTAATTCCGCCAATAACTGTGACTTTAGAGCCTCGATAAAATAGCTTGATTCCGGCCAACGAATGTCCCTACCTGTGAACGAGCAACAGCCCTAGCCAAACGAGCGCATAATCCCCGTTTCATCTAAGAATACGCTTGTTATGGATCTCGATATTTTTGATTTTTTCCCAATACTCAACTCTTAACTTTTGGACTCTTTCTGTTCCAGCTTGGCTACTGTACTATGTTTTTTTTTACGATTGAGTCCTAATTTTTGTCGCATACCGACACACTGCCGTCCGACTCACCCAATTTCCCCTTCGCTGTAGCAATAATTCAGATAATTCAACCTGCATTAGCATCGGGATACTCGGCTAAAGCATACTCTGACTTCTGCTTCTGCATTAGTCAGCCAAATGGCTGAATCGGGGTTTTCCCCTCTTTTTTGGAAGTAAGTTTCCCTCAGTTTGTTGTTGCTTGACCAGTTTTTGAACCAGACTTTTAGTAACACCAAACCCACTGGCTACTTTTCTGGCTTGACATCTTTTCTACTAAGTGTGCTGTCACTATTTTTAATGCCAGGTCGAGGGAATAGGATTTCCGACGCTTTGGCTATCAAATCTTCCAATTATCAATTGTACCTCATAACATCGTCAAGTGCTGTATCGTCATTGAAGGTCTGTTTTCATAAGAAAGAAGAGTACCTCAAAAAAATTGACACAGAAATGCCTAATATTCATTGATAATTCCTTCCGTAATCTAGTCGCGACTATAACTTAATTGAATTGGTGCGACCTTCAACAAAAGAATACATTGCTAATCAACTGTTTACATCAAGTGAAAAACTAGAGTATTTATTACATCGCCTCTTAAATGAAGGAGAGTTGATTATTAAATGGGGACGAAAAATCCCAAACAAGGGTAATTATTGTAGCACGGTTTAAATGCACAACAGCTTATCCAACCCATCCTTCTATTTGGGTGTATTTATCCTTGGTTACCAATATTTGCTTATCCTAATTTATTGCTTGGGTTCAACGATTTAATTGATACAATAAATCAATTCCCACCCTTTTATTCTTCTGTTTGATCTGGCTTATTTCTTACTTCTTTAATCCGGAAAGTGACAGAAGAGGGAGATCGGGGTTTGGATCACGGGCTTACAGTGGCATTTTTTTGGCGGAGTGGTATAACTACTCGGAATCAACAAATATTGCAATTCGTCAAGCGCTAGTGGGAGAGGGTAAATTAGTGTTGGATATAGAAAAATCTACAGGAAGTATCGAAGTGCCTGTCCCATTCGCCTTGCCAGCAGGATCGGGCTGGTAAAGTTGGATACGAGCGCGCCCAAGTCGTTTAGCTTGATAAAGCGCTTGGTCGGCTGCGGCAATCAGAATTTCGGCTCCCGATTCAGATGCAGGAACAATACTCGCTACGCCCAGACTCATAGTGACGTACGGGCTCACTTGAGAACCAGCGTGAGGAAGCTGCAAAGCTGCGATTTTAAGCTGTATGTGTTCGGCTACCATCACGGCGCCTTGAATCGCGGTATTTGGCAAAATAACGGCAAATTCTTCGCCTCCGTACCGAGCTACTAAATCGGCGGGGCGACCGACTGCATTGCCGATCGCCGCAGCGACTTGTCGCAAACATTCGTCTCCCCCTGGGTGCCCGTAGGTATCGTTGTAACTTTTAAAAGAATCAATATCGCAAAGAATCAGGGACAGAGGCGTTTGTTCCCGGGCTTGTCTGCGCCACTCCATTTCTAAATACTGATCGAATCGGCGGCGGTTTGCTAGCTGCGTGAGTTCGTCTAAAGTTGCCAAGCGCTCTAACTTGAGGTTGGCCGCTTGCAACTGCTGGTAGAGTTCTGCTTGCTTGATGGCGATCGCCAACTGCGTGGCCAGAGAAGACAGCAACTCTACTTCCAACTGCATCCACTGCCGGGGACTGCACTGGTGGGCCATCAGCAGCCCCCACAACTCGTCTCCTTGCACTAAAGGCACTACCAAATAAGCTCTCACCGCGAATTGTGCGAGCAAGTCAATTTGATATTGCGGCATATCGGCGGCCAAAACATCAGCGATCGGTCGGATAGCTCGATGTTGGTACGCTTCGATATAGAACTGGTCAAAACAGAAATTTTCCAGGGTTTCCCCCAACATCGGCGGGCAGTTGGGAGCTACAGATTCCACTGTCACCGCCCCCGTCGCCGGGCCGGCGCAGAGACTGGCGGTACAGGGGTTGAAGCGGACGATCATCACTCGATCGGCCTGAAGGAAGTGACGCACTTCTGTCACTGTCGTGCTGAGCACTTCGCCCAAATCCAGAGACTGGCGGATGTGCTGAGTAATCGTCGCCATCAGCAGTTCTCGTTCGTTCTGCTGTCGCAGCGCCTCTTCTGCCCGCTTGTACTCGGTGATATCTTGAGCGGTGCCGAAAATTTGTTTGGGGCAGCCGTCGGCTGTGCGGGCGAAAACTTGGTCGCGGCAGCGAAACCAGCGCCATTCGCCCGATCGATGTTTGAGCCGATACTCCAACTCCAAAATATGCCCGTCTTGGGTCGAGGGAAATTTTTGCTGGTGGGCTTTGAGCCTGGGCAAATCTTCTGGGTACACCAAACTGGAGAACAAAGCAGTTTGCATCTGTAAAATTTCTTGGGGAGTGTACCCCAGCAATTTAGAAGCTTGACCGTTGACGTAGACGTTTCGCTGTTCGGTCAAATCGTAGATGTAGAGCAAATAAGGCGCCGCGTCAGCAATCTGCTGGATGAAATGCTGGCTCGATCGCAATTCTTCCTCCACCCGCTGACGCACTTGCACTTCTTCCAAAGCTTGATCCCGCATTGTGCGGTAAGCTTGGATGCGGTGGGTGAGGTCGGTCACGTCTTGAATCACCAGCAGCGCGTAAAACGATGGGGAATTGACCCCGGGCCATATTGATGACGAAGCTGAGGGTGCAGATTCCCTAGACAAAAAAGCACTTCTTGGTGATCCGACTCCGACAGTACCGTCTGATTCCAACTCAAGAGTACGGAGAACCCAGTCTCTAATTTCCTGTTCTTCTATGCCAGCCTCTTGGGCTGGCACAGCAGTCACAGTAGTTTGCTGAATTCGCTGCTGACCGTCTTGCCAAGTTGCCGGAATCAGGTGTTTGTGAATTTGAGAAGAAAAAATTGTTGGCGGGCCTCCTGCAAAGATTTGCTTGAAGCGAGTGGCATACTTTAACTGACTCAGGTGAGGAAAATGGGTTGTGATCTTTGTTCCCAATATTTGGCTGCGGGGAATTTTAGTCCACTCTTCCAGACAAGTGTTCCAAAACAGCACCACAAAATCATCTTGCAGCAAGCAGGCGCCGACTGGTACGCTGTCGAGAACCCCAAACTTTTCCTTAATACTTTTGCTCTCCTCAATCATAGACCCCCGGCAAGTTGATTGATAGCAGTCAACAAGGTGTCAAAGGAATTAACATTGAAAATAAGAATGATATCTCCTTCAATGTGAAGCCTTTCAATCATGAAACTGGTCTGGGCTAATAAAACAACTGTATCAGTAGCTAAACCGCCAGATATCAGCAAATTAGCAATCGTCCCTTCGCTATAAGTGGGAATTGAGTAGTTCAGGCGCTGCTGAAGTACGTTGCTGATTGCACCCATGACCCCATTAATTACAATATTTCCCACTTCACTCAGCGTACCAATTTTGACTGAATCGAGATCGTGAGTTCCCACTTCTTCCCCTGTAAGCATTGTCACCAGCAGGGCAGCGCTGTTGGTGGGAAAGACTAGCTGGGCAATGCCTCCAAAGGAGCCTGTGAATTTGAGCTGGACAGCGGCGATTTGCTCGCCGTTGAGGTGTTGCTCTAACTCTTCTTCCACGTCGATGGGAGTCAGGATTTGAAGGTAGGGGATTTGCAAGCGAATCGGGGAGTCGATCATGTCGTTCAAAACCCCTGCGGCTTGACCGATACCGATGTTGACGAGTTCCTGCAAAGCATCGAGCTGTCGAGTGCTTAATTTCATTGGGTGCTCTCCTGGCTGACACTGAGAGCTTTTTTGATCCACCCGATTAGTTCGTCTGAGTTGGGCATTTTGTGAATGACTGCCATGGCTCCGAGTTCCATGCACTCGGAGCGGGTGCTTGCTTGGATGTCTGCGGTAATTACGATCACTGGAATTTTATATCCTCGATCGCGCATGGCTTGCAGGACTTCCCGACCTTCCATTTCTGGCATCAGCAGATCTAAGAGCATACAGTTTGGGGTTTTAGTGCCGAGCTGTTCTAGAGCTTCTGGGCCGCTGGATGCTTCCCAAGTCTCGTATCCTTCTGCTCGCAAGATTTTGCAGATCACCCTGCGAGTCAACCACGAATCTTCGACAACGAGAATTGATGTCACTACGTTCTCCTCCTTCTATTTTTTATAACTGACCGGCGTTGCAGGTACTGCTTTTATCTTGACAGTAATTTAAAGTGCTGGGACGGTGTGCGATCGAGCTTCACTTGGAATTCCTGTTCTTAAAAACTAACGCATTAATGTGTGGGATAGTTTAGTATCTTGGACTATGTGAAGAAAAAACCCGGTTTCTGAATGAAACCAGGTTTGCGGGATCTCTATTGCTCCTAACATGGGCGCTCAATTATAGATTACCAAACGCTTGCGGAGCGATTCTACTCGCTGTTTGGCCGTGGTATTGTCTGGATCGCAGGCGAGAGCTTGTTCGTACATTTCCAAGGCTTGAGCTGTTAATTTCTTGCGCTCGTAGGCGTGACCCAGATTATTGAGAGATGTAACGTATCCTGGCTGTAACTTCAGGGCTTCTTTGTAGTGGCGGATTGCGATGTCGTACTGTTCTTGGCCAAAGTGTGCAAAACCGAGGGCGTTGTAAATAACAGCTTGATTTTCTTCGCCTTCTAAGTCTTTGGCTTTCAGGGCTTTTTGAAACAGTACGATCGCCTGGGAGTAAAGCTTCTTATCTAGATAGATACTTCCTAATTCGTAGTATTCCTGTGCTGTTCCTTTTTCTACTGTCAGCTTATTTTCTAAGCGTTCCAGAGACATTTCCAGCTTCCGAGTTTTAAGAATCTGGCGCACCACAAACCAGGAAGTGCTGCCGAGTATAGCCAGCAGGACTGACAGGTAAACAATGAGCAAATTACTATCCATGTTTTTCTTAAAATTAGGTAGGTCTGTGGAAGGTTTTATTTATTTTAAGGCGATAGCCATCTCTGATATCTGCCTCTGCAACTGTATAAAAAACAAGGAAATAGCGATCGAGCGGCCCGATCGCGATTTCTGAAAAAGCAAGAGCCCAGAAGTAAGAACAAAGAAGGAAAGTTTGTCTCAACCTCCTAAATTTATCAGGAGTTTTCCTTCTCTGGCAGACAGTTAAATCTTTCTTACTTCTGCTTTCTGCCTTCTGAGAATCAAGCGAACTTTCAGCCTCCGGCTCGATTAGCCATTTCCACGACTTTACCGAATGTTGCGGGGTCAATGATCGCCATTTGTGCCAGCATTTTGCGGTTAATTTCGATGTTGGCTTTTTTCATGTTGCCGATCAGTCTGCTGTAGCTCGTGCCGTGCTGGCGCGATGCAGCATTGATCCGAGCAATCCACAGGCGGCGGAAATCGCGCTTGCGTTTTTTGCGATCGCGATAACCGTTACGCAGGGCCTGCATCACCCGTTGGTTAGCTGTGCGGAACTGTTTCGACTGTGCGCCTCGGAAACCCTTGGCTAATTTGAGAATTTTTTTGCGGCGCGCTCTGGCGACATTACCGCGTTTTACCCGTGTCATCTTTAATTTCCGTTAAACTTTACAAGTATGGAAGCATTAACCGCACGTTAGCATCGTTGGTCTCGTCGATGACGACCAGCTTAGATAGACGGCTTTTGCGAGCTGAACTTTTGTGCTGTAGCAAGTGGCTTTTGTAAGCTTTACGGCGCACAATTTTACCGCTGCCGGTCGCTCTAAAGCGCTTTGCGGCTGCTTTGCGAGTTTTGAGTTTTGGCATGAACTGGTGTTATTTGGACACAAGCTTATACCGTATCACGTTTGTGGTACTTTCTGCAAGGGAGATTTGCGGGTTGAGGGTGGCGCTGTATTTGCTGCGATATACAGGATGGGCGATCAGGTAATCTTACGGTTGTTTGCTGCAGTTAACGTCTGGTATAAAATGTTATACCGCAGTTCCAGTATAATTAAGGGTTATACCTCTGGGTTATCACCAGGGTTAATATTTGAAAGCTGCTAGTGAGCCCCGATAATTAAATTGAAGATGCAACTTGCAAAAGTCTGGGCGCAATTGCTGCTGTGCGTCTCTAATTCTCTTGAGATTTATGAATCTGTATGAACAAATAAAATTTATGAAACAGGGATGCAGCACTCACATTTGCCAAAATCTCGTGCGAGCTGAGTGGAAAAATTTATGTACAATTAGTAGAGACTTTTGGGCAACTTTTTAAGCTAATTTTCCTCAATTTTTGAACTTTATTGAGTTGATAACTAGAGAGTCCAGCTATCAGATTAAATCTTAATCCGAACCGACGGTGGCGATTTGTATATCGACTCGATAAAATCCTAAAAACTTTTAGTTTCCCTTGATTATGGTAACTTAGGGTAACACTATCCTACTACATTGACACCACTCTGACCCCGGGCGATCGTTGAAGCTATAGTTGCTATGCACGCTTGTTATAAGTCGCGATCGCGCCCGCCTACTTTTGCAAGAGGTCTACTGAACAGGCGCGTGTTGCTAGCGAGAAATCCGACGTAGTGAACGCCGCGCCAGGGTAGGGGGCGAAAGAGCCAGGGCTGGCTAGGCTCTGCGTGCGGCTGAGTACAAGCAAAGCAGCCGCACGCTCGACTGACTCAATTTATTAACTAACAATGCAGCCACTCAAAGACCGAACCCCCCAGAAAAGAAGAAGAAAAAACAGAGCATGAAAAACTGCTGACGTAAACCCCCGATCCACATTTACTCCCGCTTGCATTATCAAAAAATGTGGGAGTAACCGAATTAATCGGATATAGTCATCTCCTTTTGTCTGCGAGCAGCTAAGGCTAATTCAAAGCCTGCCTTCAGTTGGTCAGCCTGGTCCGAGGCATGGGACGCTTCTCCTGCTTGCCTTGCTTTTAGTTGTAACGGTGCGGCGATCGCAATCCGTTCCTCTTCATAGTGCGTAAGAGCTTTAGCAACACAAGCAGTATCCTGCAAGTTCAGCCCCTTGAGTGCTTTTGTTAAAGCAACAGCATCCTCAAATGCCATAGTAGACCCTAATCCTAAGGACGGTCGCATCGGGTGAGCGGCATCCCCTAATAAGGTGATTCTCTCTCTATCCCCCCATTGGGATACTGGTTCCCGATCGAACACGCCAGTTTCCACAATGGTGGTAGGGTCAGTTGCTCGAATAACCCTTTCAACAAAGGGAGTCCATTGGTCAAAAACTTGGAGAACCATAGCTAAAACATCGGTACTCTTCTCTGAAGTCGGATGGAGTGCAGTCCCTGTCCAAGCCAGTGCCTCGGCTCCTGCATCCATAATCCAAAAATTTTTCTGGTCTCCGACCACCAGTTGAAAACCAGCCCCTTCTGCAAAGGGTTCAGCGAGGGGGGCTAGGATTTGACGGGGCAAGATTCCTCGCCAAGTCATGGTTCCAGTGTACAGAGGCGCACCATCTCCCACGGTAAGACCGCGAACCGCGGAGTGATACCCATCGGCACCAATTAACAGTCGTGCGCCAATATCGGGCTGATTCTCAAAGTGCAAACGTAAGGCAGCCTTGGACGGATCGGCGACCTTAGTGAAGTTGACAAACTTATGGTTGAGGTGAAGGGATACGGTAGGTGGGAGTGTGTTGTGCAATGAGGTTTGTAGGTTATACCACGCTAGCCAAGTGAAGGGAGTACCCGCCAAGGGCGATTCATCACAAAACAGAACCTCGCCATTGGGTCTCATCAGCAGTTGTCGCTGTGGGTTGGCAGAAGCGGCACGAACTTGGGTAGCGAGATCGGCATTGATGAGGGCCAATGCCTTATACCCCGCTTCTCCCAACCCTAGGGCAGCGCCGATGGGACGTAAAGCTCTAGCTCGTTCAAACACACCTACCGAAAAACCTAAATTGGCTAGCCCATGGGCTGCACATAGTGCGCCCGGTCCTGCACCAATAATGGCGATATCGAAAGTTGGGGTTTCACTCATTTTTAGATACGGTTAAAAGCACCGACGAAAGCGATTGCCTTGAGCACTAGCGAAGCTAATCGCGCTTCGTGTGAGATCATGTAGGTTCTGCTTGATAATATACACTCACGCACTAATTCATAAAAGAGACATCTTGCAAAAGTAGGCGGGCGCGATCGCGACCTATAACATCAGGGTGAACGATCCTACAAGCCAGACAGCGAGACAACATTCCGCGAAATGATGAAGCCGTCGAAATGAATCAAGATGAGTTTCAAGAATGGCTCTACGACTAAAAGCCTTCGTAAACCGTTGAATTTGTGCTGATTAAAAATGCTGCCATCATGCCGATCGCGGCACTCGAACAGAATAAATCAAGGAGGTATTTAAGCTGGATTGAGTATTAAACTCTCAATACAGGGTCTTTCGGGATTTTCAGGATTGGGAATTAGACGCTGATTTTTGCAATCTACTAGCAAATCTCAAGTTTCTAACACAGTTTGACCGATTAGCACCATATCGCCTAAAACCATTGCCGCCTCAATCGTTTCGCGCCCTTCTATTTCAATGATAATAGGCTCAGTCAACCCCACTGTTTCTTGTCTGCCATCAGCATATTTTGCTATTTCCTGACTCCTAATTCTTAAACCCAGGTGTTCGCAGACTTATACAGGAATAGCTGTGCGTACTGCACCAGTATCTAGGAGTGCTTCTGCTTCGTACACGCGCAACAGATTTGGATTGAGCAATCCTCTCTTGACTAACTCTTCATCAATGCCATTCGTTAGCTTGACTTTGACTCGAACTACACCAATATTTTTGCTGGCTTGAGTTAGAGCGCGATCGAGATTTATCATATCGCCTCTTGTCGTCTATAAAGTCTACCTTTGATTCTAGCCACAATTTATGGTAGTAAGGTTCGCAGTGCCAACCATACAAGTAGAGTTTGTACGTAAGTCTTACAGCGTATTCCAGGTTTAGGAAGTGCAGTAGGGACAAAGGCTTTCGCCATGTCCCTACACTGATCTATCACTCTTGTGGGGCGGGCATCCTGACCGCCCTAAACATACAAGTTAAAAGCACAACAGCTTACTCATCTTCTGCATAGATAAACCGATACAATTCGCTAGGATCTGGCTCAGCGCTTTTCTCAGCAAAATCGACTGCATCATCAATTACTGCTTGAATTTTATTATCGATCTCTTTCAATTCTTCAGCAGTTGCCAAAGTTCGATCGATCAAATCAGCAGCCAACTTCTTAATTGGATCGCGGGGGAACCAAAATTCTTTCTCTTCCTTAGAACGCAACTCATCAGGATCTGCCAAAGAATGACCGCGAAAGCGATAAGTCAAAGCCTCGATTAAAGTCGGCCCCTCGCCGGCTCGCGCCCGCGCTACAGCTTCTTTCGCCACTTCCCGCACGGCCAAAACATCCATCCCGTCAACCTCAAAACCAGCCATGCCAAAAGCATGAGCTTTCTTGTAAATTAGCGGGTCAGATGTAGCTCGCTCGTGGGCCATCCCGATCGCCCATTTGTTGTTTTCCACAACATAAATAATCGGCAACTTCCACAAAGCCGCCATATTCAAACATTCAAAAAACTGCCCGTTATTTGCAGCGCCATCGCCAAAAAAACAAGCAGTTACGCCATCGGAACTCTCATCCCCCAAAGCTTCGCGGCGGTACTTCGATTGAAAAGCCGCCCCCGTAGCTACAGGAATCCCCTCAGCCACAAAAGCATAACCTCCCAACAGTCGGTGTTCGGCCGAAAACATGTGCATCGAACCGCCGCGGCCCTTCGAGCAACCAGTTTCCTTCCCGAACAACTCCGCCATTACCTCCCGCGCCGGGACGCCCGCGCTCAAAGCGTGAACGTGATCGCGGTAGGTGCTGCTGACGTAATCAGTGTCATCCCGGCGCATCGATCGAATCACCCCAGTAGAGACAGCTTCCTGACCGTTGTACAAGTGGACAAAACCAAACATTTTGCCCCGGTAGTACATCTCAGCACACTTGTCCTCAAAATAGCGCCCCAAGACCATATCCTCGTAGAGCATCAAGCCCTCATCCCGAGAAATGTTTACGCTTTGCGCGTCAAAAACTGGTAAAGTCCGTTCCTGAACCATAAATAATTAATACCCGACGATCGGCTTCCTAGACATCTAAATTTAAACCCAGATGGGACACAACCGCAGCAGAAAACGATCGAACGTTTTCTGTGCAGCAGTTCACCAATTGTTAAAATGAGTTTGGCAGGCGGGGCGGATGGCCAGGAGTCCGAGAACCAAGTCCCATCTAAACCCGATGCCAACGAATGATATAATTCCATTACTCTCAAACCCGAAAATGCTCAAGAGTCAAACCACTCCTTTAGCTGACGGGCAGTGGGGCAAGGCATTTTCCTCACTGTAAAACGCTGTAGAGGGAAAAAAGTCAGAGTATCTCTACGTACAAGTCCAAGATACCGTGAATTGGGCGGTTGGAAGCCAACACCAGAATTTTTGATTTGGTTTGCGGGAGTATCTCACTTAAGATAGGCTAATTCAGTTGCTAGCGCTTTGGGGAAGTGGACGAGTGTTAATTCCACTAGATTACTACCGGATTTTGGGTCTACCGATTCAAGCTACTGCCGAACAGTTGCAGCAGGCTCACCGCGATCGAACTTTACAGCTTCCGCGCAGGGAGTATTCTGAAGTTGCGATCGTCGCCCGCAAACAACTGCTCGATGAAGCCTGCGCCGTTCTGTCAGACTCAGAGGGGCGCAAAGCTTACGATGCCAGTTTTTTAGCCAAAACTTACGATCGAGAGTCGGAAGCAGCACAGGAAGCCAAGCACCAGAGGTCAAAAACCTCAGCAGGCACGGCCACCTTCCTGCAAGACGCAGGAGAAAGTGATCCGCCAGAGTCCAAGGCTTTAGAGGCTGCTCCCGACCCCCACACTCCAAGTATTGAAATCGATGACAACCAATTCGTAGGAGCCCTGCTCATACTGCAAGAACTGGGGGAATACGAACTCGTACAGAAGCTGGGTCGCCCGTATCTTAACAATGGCAGCATCGCGATCGCAGAAGGTCGTTTCGGCGACCCCCAGCTCGTGAGGCCAGATATAGTTTTAACTGTCAGCCTTGCCTGTCTAGAACTCGGCCGCGAACAGTGGCAGCAAGGTCAGTACGAAAATGCCGCAAAATCATTAGAAGCAGGTCAAGAATTGCTGCTGCGCGAAAGCCTATTTGCAAGCGTGAGGGGTGAAATGCAAGCCGACATATACAAACTCCGTCCGTACAACATTTTAGAGCTATTATCACTCCCCGAAGAAAAAGTTGACGAGCGTCGCAAGGGACTGCAAATCCTGCGAGAAATGCTTCAAGAACGAGGCGGTATCGACGGTTCGGGAGACGATCGATCGGGTTTAGGAATAGAAGACTTCCTCCGGTTCGTGCAGCAAATGCGTAAACATCTAACCAGCAGCGAGCAGCAGGCGCTATTTGAAGCCGAAGCCGGCCGCCCCTCCGCAGTCGCCACTTACCTCTCGGTCTACACCCTGTTAGCCCAAGGATTTGCCGCCAGACAGCCATCGATGATCCGTCGCGCCAAGCTGATGCTGATGCAGCTTGGTCGCCGCCAAGACGTTCACCTGGAAAAAGCCGTCTGTTCCCTGCTGCTGGGCCAGACAGAAGAAGCCAGCAGAGCCCTCGAACTCAGTTCGGAAAAAGAACCCCTGGCCTTCATTCGCGAACATTCCCAAGATTCACCCGACTTGTTGCCCGGACTGTGCTTGTACGCCGAACACTGGCTACAAGAAGAAGTGTTTCCCCACTTCCGCGACTTGGCCAACGAGTCAGTGTCCTTGAAAGACTACTTTGCCGACCCGAAAGTACAAGCTTACCTAGAAGCTTTGCCCCAGGACGCAGAAACCGCCAACGAATGGGTCGTCGTGCAGCCCCGCTCCGGCAAGCTCCCAGGGCGACTGCAACCGACAGCAGGCCGATCTCCCGCAGCCATACCCGCACAGCCACCCGCAGCCAAGCAGGGAGCCAGTACCGTCACCTTGACCGCCGTACCGGGCGAGGCTTCCACCGCAGCCTCGGGCGCTAAATCCCAGGCAACGGTGGCCGCGCCGAGCCCCGCTGCTGCGGCCGTCTCTATGCCGATAGCTACAGTGCCACACCCTGCAGACTCGACTTCCAAACAACGCCGACGCCAACATTCAGGGCGCAGCGGAGCAAGCGGCAATGGACTAAAGGGCGATTTGGTCGATCGAGCGCGCACCAAGGCAGCAGAACTTACCGCCCAAGTCAAGTCCATGCCTCCAAAAAGGCTGGCTTTGTTTCTAGTCGCAGGTGTCCTGAGTCTGTTACTCCTGTGGTTAATACTCAGTCTGTTGGCTAGCGCCATGCAAGCCCTATCGGGCCCCCTGCGAGGAGAGCAAGCCCTTGTCCGCCTGGAAGAACCGCCCCTAGAAATCCCTGCCTTGGCCGCGGCCCCAGAGCCGATCGCAGCAGGCGCAGTGTCGGGAGAAATCACGGAGGAATCCGCCGGACAAATAGTTCAAAGCTGGCTGTCGGCGAAAGCAGCGGCTTTGGGCCCCAATCACGCTGTCGAAGAATTAAAGCAAGTTCTGACAGAACCGGCTTTGTCTCGCTGGCAATTGATGGCAGAAGCTCAACAGCGAAACAACGCGCACCAGCGTTACGTACACAAGCTGCAAGTTAATGGAGTTAAGACGAATCCGACTAATCCCGATCGCGCCCAAGTAGAAGCCCAAGTAGGGGAAAAAGCCGAGGTGTTCGATCGATCTCAGCTCGTTTCTTCCCGCAATGAAAACCTGCGGGTGCGCTACGACTTGATCCGTCAAGAGGGACAGTGGCGGATTATGGATTGGCAAGTGATTAAGTAAGGAATTGGTAATTAGTAATTGGTAATTGGTACTTTATGCTGGCTAATTATTAATTACCAATTTCTGATTATTAGGTGAATTTTTAATTCCAAAAGCGGGAGTTTTGAATTGCAGATTATTGTTGAAGGCTGGCGTTTTATTTATCATTCCTATTGCGTAGCCAATCAATTTCAACTCCTGGAAATGCTCGATCGCCCGCCAGGACAAATTGAGCTTTTCCACCGCGATATGCCCTACATTGACGCAGCTTGGGAGACGAAAATTAGTTTGTTCGATCGCCCAAATGAAACCTTACTTCGCAGCATTAAGAGTCCTGCGGTAAATCAGTCAGCCGATGTAACGCTGCGAATGTACTGCCCGTGGAACTTCTGGGCATCCAGCAGCGCCGAAACTTGGGTATTTGCAGCCACAGAGTGGGGGATTATTACCCGTAGAGGATTCAAGGCGATCGGGGTTAAGTCGATCGCAGAAACTCAGATTAACTCAGAAGTAAAAATTATTACACCTTCAGCTTGGTCAAAAGCTGGCTTAATTCGCAGCGGAGTTGAGGCCGATCGCATTGCCGTTGTACCTTTGGGAGTCGATCCTAAGATTTATTATCCTGCTGCGGGCGATCGGCGTCAATCACTGCGCGAAAGCTTCGGCTGGTCAAACTATTTTATATTTTTAAACATCGGAGGGCAAACGGAGCGCAAAGGTATTCGCCCTTTATTAAAAGCCTTCGCTGCGGTAGTTGACAAATATCCAGATGCCAGATTAGTTTTAAAAGGTTCAGAACTGCTTTATCCGTCGAGAGACGAGATTGCGGAAGCCTGCCGAGTTGTGCTCAACGATGCGGAAAGAGCGAGGGTTTTACCGAGATTAATTTATACGGGTAGCCAGCTATCTTTTGCTCAAATAGCAGAGTTTTACCAAGCTGCCGATGCTTATGTTTCTCCCTATTTGGCGGAAGGTTTTAATCTGCCGGTGTTGGAAGCTGCAGCTTGCGGTTTGCCGGTTATTTGCACTGCAGGCGGCCCTACAGATGATTTTACGCGATCGGACTTTGCACTGCAAATTGAAAGTAAATTTACGAATGTGACGATCAACGGGGAAACTTTATTTATCTTAGCTCCTGAGTGGGAACATTTGACTGATTTGATGCAAGGGGCGATCGAACAGCCTGGAATCGCTGCGAAAGCGAGGGTTGCGGGCCCGGCTTTTGTGGCTAAAAATTTTACTTGGAGGCGTGTAGTCGATCGATTGCTTGAGGTTATGGGAGGAGATAAAAAGAGAGAGGAGAAGTCTATTTTTGAGCCAATAATTTTGTAGTTTGGACGTTTCAAGCCCTAGATGGGGAAATAGGTTTTTTTCGGCGGTAATGGCTGAATTTGAAGGACTCCCGGACAGGCTGTTTCAATCCCTGATAGGGTTTTAGGTTTTTTTCGGCGTCTGCCCGGTGGTGGCAGTGTGATATAGCAACCGCCAAGGCGGTTATGGCATAAACTGTAAGTAGTCCGAATTGCCGTGCGATCGCAAAACCCATGTCCAAACCCTACAGCTATGACCTTCGTCAGAAGGTAATCCAAGCTATCAAGCTTGATGGCTTGAAGATTAGTGGATCTTGTGTTCTATTCAGTATTAGTCGCAACACCCCGCGCTTATGGTTGAAGCGGCAAGCCGAAACAGGGGACTTTCAAGCCTTACTTGGGCGGGCCTCCCGGTAATGGTCATAAAATCACCGCAGGGGGAAAAATTTCGCGAGTTCGCCAACACTCATGGAGATAAAACCCAAGTGGAGATGGCCTCACTTTGGGAGGGGGAAATTAGCTCACGCACAATTTCACGGGCTTTAAAGAAAATTGGTTTTACTCGAAAAAAAAGACTTATGGCTACCGCGAACGGGATGAAGTCAAACGCAAGGCGTTTATAGCTCATTTGTCCAGTGTAGCGACCGCTCAGATTGTTTACCTAGATGAGTCTGGGATGGATAGCCGAGATCAATACGATTATGGTTGGAATGAAAGAGGGCAGCGTTTCCATGCACTCAAATCGGGGCGGCGTGAGGGTAGAGTAAATATGATTGCAGCGCTTTGTAACCAAAACTTAATAGCTCCCTTTACCGTTGAAGGAGCCTGCAATCGAACGGTATTTGAGACGTGGCTAGAAAATTGTTTGCTTCCCACCCTCAAAGCTGGACAGGTTTTAGTCATGGATAATGCCACGTTCCATAAAGGAGGACGTATCTCTCAACTGATTGAGGATGCAGGCTGTCAATTACTGTACTTGCCCCCCTATTCCCCAGACCTTAACAAAATAGAGCAATGCTGGTCTTGGTTAAAAAGTCGCATCCGCAAACAACTAGATCAGTTTGATTGTTTACGAGATGCGATCGAGAATGTCTTACGTTTTGCGTCCTAACCGCCTTGGCGGTTGCTATAGAAGGCAAGGTGTATTTGTTTCAATCCCTGATAGGGTTTTAGGTTTTTTTCGGCCAAAGATTGTCGAAAGTTTTAGGCGTAGATTTTGTTTCAATCCCTGATAGGGTTTTAGGTTTTTTTCGGCTGGACGCTCAAAGAAACGCAGAAAGAGATTACAGTTTCAATCCCTGATAGGGTTTTAGGTTTTTTTCGGCTTGATAGCCTAATTCCCACCACCAATCGTAAGAATGTTTCAATCCCTGATAGGGTTTTAGGTTTTTTTCGGCCAAAATCGTACTGAGGATGCTTTAGTGCTTAGAGGCTTACGTTTCAATCCCTGATAGGGTTTTAGGTTTTTTTCGGCTGGCAGAATTGTGAGCCATTTTGCAAAAAATCCACGTTTCAATCCCTGATAGGGTTTTAGGTTTTTTTCGGCTGGGAACCTACAGGGTAGACTCTAGCGGATGAACGAAGTTTCAATCCCTGATAGGGTTTTAGGTTTTTTTCGGCTTTAGAGATATTCGCCGCGCAACTTCGATGCGGGCGTTTCAATCCCTGATAGGGTTTTAGGTTTTTTTCGGCCAACGGCAATTATTGGAAGCGCTCGGAAAATAACGGGTTTCAATCCCTGATAGGGTTTTAGGTTTTTTTCGGCGTTAGAGGTTTCGCCCGAGATTTTCGACACATCCAGTTTCAATCCCTGATAGGGTTTTAGGTTTTTTTCGGCTGTAATGCTGCTGATAAGGTAAATTCTCGTCAAAAGTGTTTCAATCCCTGATAGGGTTTTAGGTTTTTTTCGGCTCCCACATATTAAAGCCTACTTGCTAAAGTACCGATTGTTTCAATCCCTGATAGGGTTTTAGGTTTTTTTCGGCCGGCCGGGGCAGCAACAATTACAGCAACATCGTATTTGTTTCAATCCCTGATAGGGTTTTAGGTTTTTTTCGGCGGAGCGGGATATTACTTTAACGATACCTGCCAGGAGTTTCAATCCCTGATAGGGTTTTAGGTTTTTTTCGGCACTCGTGTACGCGGGCGCGGGTGGGCAAGGTCAGTTTCAATCCCTGATAGGGTTTTAGGTTTTTTTCGGCTGGTATTCGCTCAACGGCTATTCTTATCGCGAGGTTGTTTCAATCCCTGATAGGGTTTTAGGTTTTTTTCGGCACCATATGCTCCGGCACAGTTGCGGCTACGCTCTGTTTCAATCCCTGATAGGGTTTTAGGTTTTTTTCGGCAAGAGCGCTATGTATACGGAATATTAAATTTATTGGGTTTCAATCCCTGATAGGGTTTTAGGTTTTTTTCGGCATTATCAGCCGAGAGGTAGCGCTTCATGTTCTCGTTTCAATCCCTGATAGGGTTTTAGGTTTTTTTCGGCGTAATATCATGAACTATTCTAACACTTCCACGCTCGTTGTTTCAATCCCTGATAGGGTTTTAGGTTTTTTTCGGCTGTAGTCCGCTAATACCTAGCCCCAAATCATTTCCGTTTCAATCCCTGATAGGGTTTTAGGTTTTTTTCGGCGTTCTGGCAATCAAGCTTTTCCCCGTGCCTGGGAGTCCGTTTCAATCCCTGATAGGGTTTTAGGTTTTTTTCGGCAAGAATTTTACCCCGTGGCGTTTCTCAAAACGGTGTTTCAATCCCTGATAGGGTTTTAGGTTTTTTTCGGCTTGATCGAGAAGCTAGCGCGGCGGGAGCTGGAAATTTCGTTTCAATCCCTGATAGGGTTTTAGGTTCTTTTCGGCATTGGGTAGTCTACAAATTCCATCGCCTGTTGCCGTGTTTCAATCCCTGATAGGGTTTTAGGTTTTTTTCGGCTACTTTTTTACCGGCCGGACAATCTGGCGGAGATTCAGTTTCAATCCCTGATAGGGTTTTAGGTTTTTTTCGGCCTGAGTTTCCTTGGTTAATGCGGAGAAGGTTTATGTTTCAATCCCTGATACCAATTTTACATGAAGTTGCATAGAATAAAGATAATGTTGAGAGGTGATGAGTTATGGCACGTCAACTGATGGT